>JBQGBZ010000092.1:0-1582 GCA_052038215.1 Nitrososphaera sp. | reverse complement strand
ATGCAGATCCTCTGTCCGATCCTGAGAGGCCAGTTCGAAATAGCGCAGGTAGGTTTGTCTAGATAGGCCTAGCTCTCTTTGTATCTGAGCATGGGAATACTGGCCTGGAGCCTCTATGATTTTTCTTCTGATCTCGCGTATCGCCGCCAGCCTTGAGGGTTTGAAGTACTCGCCATTTCCTTCTTTGCGCTGCGACTGTACCCCTTTGTACCGATTTGCTATTAGTGTGGCGCATTCTTAAGCGTGATGCCGCGCGTGTTGTTAAGTCGATAAAGGGAACTATCGAGGTTTATTTGAGAGAACCTAAGTTAGACCGATTTTTGGCAAGAACAAAAAAGAAAAGAAAAGATCTATCGACCCACACTTATGGTCGATCAGTACTACTGTCCTCCTGTGTCGTTAGTTGGTGGTTCTTCAGCTTCTCCTTCTGTGTCTGCTTCTGTTACTCCTCCTGTCTCATTAGTTGTTGTTGGCTCACCTGCTGTTGGTGTTGGGTCAACATGGACTGATGTACTGTCAGATGCAGTTTGACCTGTAGCGTCTGTGACAGTTACGGTAGCAGTGTATGAGCCAGGGTTCTCATATGTGTGGAAAACGGTAGGATTTTCAGTGCTCTGTTGTTGGCCGTCACCAAAGTCCCAGCTATAAGTCGTTATACCACGATTTGCGTCTGCAGTAAACTAAAAAGTGGCTGGTGCAGTATTGTCATTTGTGGTGTCCTCAATGACTTGAACTGTAAGAGGCTCTGGTTCTATTACTCCTCCTGTGTCATTACCTCCTGTGTCATTGGTTGGTGGTGGCGGCGTTACTGGTCCTCCCGTGCCATTCGTTGTTACATTGTTTATGATGTTAATGATTTGGGTGACGTTGTTTATCACAGTATTCCGTATGGTGATAAACTGCCTGATTATGTTGTTTATCTCAGTCTCTTCCTGTGGACTTAGAACGCGTGTCTCAGCATCATTTAGGTCTGACGCACAGATTACACCTACTGCAGCTGGGAGTCTTACATTTTCATCTTCATTTTCTACTACCATGAGCCATCCCGTAAGGTCATTAGTTACGGCTAGTGAATAAGATTCTAAGACTTCCAGTTCAGAGCCACCCAGGATCTCTTGTCCAGAGTCTGCAAACTCTCCAGGTAGGCAGTATACAAAGAGTATAGATAATGAGTCAGGTTCCACCCAGATAGGATTTGACCACCTCGGCGTAAAGACAACTCCATCTACCTCTTTCTGTCCTTGCGCTAGGTTTCGAGTTGTGGCAGCTATCGTATTTTGGAGTCTGTCTTGCTCCTGTTGCTCCTCTGGTGTTAATGGCGGTGTTGTTGTTGCTGGTGGTGCTAATGTTTGTTGCTGTTGAGCCATTGCTGACGGCGCTGCAAACAAAAGGCTTGCAACCATCAGCAGCGACAGGGATAGTACTGACGCCTTTCCTTTTAATGATGATGATAATAGTTTATGAGATGTTGTTGTCATTTGTTTTTAGGTCCTCCTTCTCATCCACTTACTGCATGGATTCTTTATTTTGAGAAAACTTTGTGTTTCCATGACGTCAGGTGCAGACGCTGATATATACACAC
>JBQGBZ010000091.1:0-1277 GCA_052038215.1 Nitrososphaera sp. | reverse complement strand
GCTTTTGTATGTGTTGCATGGTTGGTATCCTTCTGTCGTGTCTTTTCAAAAGAACAAGAGAAACCAGGGCAGATATTCCCGTATGGGGATGTATGGTGGTACGCATGCGCCGATCAATGCATGGTTACCCAGTGCCGGTCCACTCAGGCACTCGGGCACATTTGACAGACGCTCCATTTATCATGCTTTGTCGCGCGTGAAATCTGGCGATCGCGTCATGTAGTGCCTCTCCCCGGCAGGACGCATCGCCTGCAAAGACGGCAGTCTCTGCGATGCCTTCCCGGGCTCATGGACATCACTTGCGACCTTCTACAAACTGCTAGAAATTGAGCGTTAAACGTTTATAATTTGCACTTTTTCAAAAGTCTGAAATCGTAATGTCAGAAGAGAATCCAACTCCTTTTTGTACCGATCATGGGTATGCTGAAGGCAGTCAGAGATGGCTGTTGTGAAGGCATCATAGTCTGCATAATATTTGGAATACAAACATTGCTTTTTGACACACTTCCATAGCCGTTCAATAAGATTCAAATTTGGTGAGTACGATGGTAAGTAGAGAAGTTCAATATGCAGTAATGCTGCTCGCTCTTGCACAACAGCACATTTTTGATATCTCGCATTGTCCAACACGAGGGTGAGAGGCAGATTGACATGTAAAGAAGCGAGGTGCATGAGCAAGATACAAACACTTTGCGCATTCATATATGAATCGTTTGTGACTGTCACAACTGCATGGGTGATGGCATTGAGCGCGCCGAGGACATTCAAGCGTTTTCTTCCTGATGGTGCACGCACAAAGAGGCGACGAAACGACCAGAGATAACCAAGAAATGGAGCAAAGACAAAATGGGCAGCATCCATAAAATAGACGACTCTTTGTTCAGCTTTTGCTTCCGTCAAGCGTGGCTCCAACTCTTTTTTTTCAAGGCATCTTGCTTCTTCGCATCACCCTTGGCTGGCATCATACCAACTTTGCGTGGACGCAGGCCAAGTGAGCCCAGGACTTGGCGGACTTGCGTAGGAGAACGGGTGATCCCTGTCAGTTCGTGGATTTTGTCTCTTGCTTCATTGATGCTGACTGGAGGATGGTCACGAAAATAGGTTTCTATGGTTTTCACATGGAAAGATAAAGCACTTGTGGGTTTGTAAAATTTTATGTCCTTTAATTTCTCTAGACCACCCTGTTTGTAAGATTGGAGATAAGTACATAAGGTATGTTTCGAAATCCCTGTGAATCTACAAATATCCTTATGGGGAAGTTTTTGACTCTTGAGCCA
>JBQGBZ010000090.1:0-1590 GCA_052038215.1 Nitrososphaera sp. | reverse complement strand
TATAGCGGAGTACTCACCTATACAGCTAGTGAACCAGTAAATGTAGTTGTTCTGCATGTACAAAATCTAAATGAAACCGAGCGAGGAATATTGAATGATACAGAAGATGGCGAATTTGGACCACTGGTCACTGCAGCGCTTGATAACCAAACGAGCTTAGCACTCACCATAATTACCCCGACATATGGCGATTCACCAGCTCCATCAGCATCAATTCCATTTGCAGGGAATGCAGTTTGGCTTCACACAGCAGAAGCACCATTTGCTGCAACATATGCTTTAAGTGCTCAAACACAACAAGCAGAGATGATGAATAACATAAGCAATGTCACACTAACAGTTACAGCTGAAGATGAAGAGGCAGCAGCGGATGAAGATGAAGAGGCAGCAGCGGATGAAGATGAAGAGGCAGCAGCGGATGCGGATGCAGGCAACACCACTGCTACCAATGGAGATGTCGACGGGGCCTAGACCAATACAATCTGATGAAGACAAATAAGAAAGTTGTATAAACCCTCCTTTTTCTTTCCTTTTTCTCTTCGTTTATGCTTGTTCTATCACTATTGACATTCTGCAATGATAATGGTAACCCTACTAGAATGCAAAGGATAATTTATGAGCAACAGGCAATTTCAGTTAGGGATTTGACTATTTTTTTACTTTCCTTATGCCACTGCAATGAGCTAGGGATAAATTGAACGAGAAAGATCTAAATTGGAATTTTTTTATCGATTTAATTCTTCATGTTCGATCCAACCAAAAAAAGCCTGTAGACGAATAATAACAATAATATAATAATACAGAAATCTCAATGGGAGAAAAAGTATCCAATAAGTTTGATCAGCTCTGAAGGTATCTCTTAAGCAAACTTGTTGCTCTGTCTATTCCTAAGTCGAGCAAGTAATTACCTAGCCTAGGCCCTCTATCGGCATTTAGAAACATTCGATACAATAAACCAAAGAACTCTTTTGGCTCAATCCCGTTAGCCCGTGCAATAGAAAATACATTAGATTGAAGGCTCTTGGCATTATCTGGAGAATCTGGGAGGTCTGTAAATGGTCTGATCGCTTCAATCAATTCCTGCACTGCTTTTCTATGCAAATCGGAAAGTCGTATTTCAAACTTTTCATCCTTTACCATGTTGTCATCTCCCCAGTTGGATGCCAACCTGATCTTATGCATAATACCTTCACCCTTTTTTTCCCTCACCATTCCATATTTGAGAAGGCGGTTGAATACCTTCTCGTCGCGGTCGCCATCGTCAGGAGGAAATATTGACGCCTGCTGTCCTATAAAGCGATACGGGATGTGTGGGTCGGGTTGCTTGGGTGGATTGAGCTTGTTGATGTATTCATAGATTCCCTTTATCTTGGTAAGCTTCGCCTGGTTGTCCTCACTTATTTTCCCAAAGTAAACGTCTTCATAATAGTCGTATTCGTCCATAAGAGCCGGCACGTCATCTAGCCCAACGTGGCGAGTGCCTGCAATGCGCTTGAACAACAATAGCAGTATTGATTCAGGCGTGCCGTACTGCAGCCACATTTGAGGCGTCAGTACATTGCCTGAAGATTTGCTTATTTTTTTGCCTGC
>JBQGBZ010000089.1:0-1063 GCA_052038215.1 Nitrososphaera sp. | reverse complement strand
AATAGCAGTATAATCTTGATCTGAAAAACCGATATTATTTGCGGCACGAAACATCTGTTCTGCAAGAGCGGTTTGTGGAAGGGTAACACCGTTTAACTGTGCGGTCGCAGTGGCAAGCTCTAAATCTTTTAGCATGTTTTTGAGATGAAACGACGGCGAAAACTCCTTTTTTATCATCTTTGGCGCTTTGTTTTCAGATAGGCCAGTTTTGAAATAAGTAGAGTTCAGAACTTCGAGGAATATTGATGGATCAATCCCTGATTTCTTGACATGAGTTATTCCCTCAGACAGGGCGCAAGCGATAAGCGCGATATTAAGGTTGAGGGCAAGCTTGACGTTATTTGCCGATCCATCTCTTACCCCTACGTAAAAGGTCTTGCCCAATTCTTCAATGACTTTTCTGACTTTCTCAAATGCTTGTGTGCTGCCTGCAACCATAGGCACAAGCCCGCCCGTCTCAGCCGCTGCTGGGCCTCCCATAACTGGAACCCCTAACATCTCTATCCCCGCACTGCGCAGACGTTGAGCACAGTGCTCTGACTGGGCTGGCGAAATCGTGCTTACATCCGCCACTACTAGATTATTGTTGCCAGACTCTATAATGCCTTCTGTCCCAAAGAGCACATTTTTTAGAGCGTCAAAATTGGTGACAACTGTTATTACAAGGTCACAGCCTTGTCCAAGCTCCTTTGGGCTTGAGGCTATGTTGGCTTCATTTGAAAAATGATTCACCTTTGACCTTGTACGATTATACACTGAGATCTCGTGCCCGTTATTGATTAGCCTTCTTGCAATACCTGAGCCCATAAGACCAAGCCCTGCGATGCCTATTCTCATATGATTGTGTGCTCTCAATAGGGTAGATAATAAAAAACTATGCGTATCGACAATCAAAGTCACAGGCAGGCAGGAGGTAAAAAGATAACTGCATCCCCCGTCCCCCACAGGTGGCATCTGCTTTATAGATGTGTTTTTGGGATAGACAGGGACAATGCGAGGATTGTGGCATAGTGGAAGAGGTGCGGTTTTTGAAGAAAAGAGGAGCAAGTCCATAATCCATCCA
>JBQGBZ010000088.1:0-1093 GCA_052038215.1 Nitrososphaera sp. | reverse complement strand
CTCCCCTGGATGCAAGAAGTCCTTCGATAAAGATCCTGAAAAGTATCTTGGTCAGAGTACCACTGACCAGCAACATCATCACTAGTCACTGCGTGCGAGAAGAACAAGGCTCTGGTTAAAATAACCAGAGCTTTTATTCTTTCTCGATCTTATGTCATCCATGTATCAAAAGGAAGCTAGCGGTGCGATAGGGATTTTCCCTATGGACAGGGATAATGGAACTATGTACTCTTGCTACGAGACTAATCCCTATACTGGAGGCTACGATGTTCAAAAAATTTGTGTTTCTTCTCATATTGGTAATGTTGCTGACACCGTTCATAACATCAGTTGCATTTGCTGCACAGGGAAGCAATTGCCCAACTGGATTTACCCGTGAAATGGCTATGCACCATGATGATCACGAACATGAGCATCGCCATGTTGGCACGTCAGCCGACCAAAACGGTGATGGCTATATTTGTATGAAGCCAATCACACCAGATGGGTCGATCCATGTCCACATAGATAACAACGCTCCCTAAACAAAGTACAAATTGACTGTAGTCTAAATTTGACAGAGCTATGCTGGCGAGCATGGCTCTGTTGTCATTAAAATTCATTCGTTTCAGGCTCAATGAATTTAGGCTGCCCTTACCTTCAAGAATTGTTCTTCTGTGACTAGGGTTCAAGACTCTGCAATTTGGCTTTCATTAGATCTATATCTGTCTGCTGGCTGGAGATAATATTCCCACATAATTCTTTGATCTCGGCATCCTGTATGGGAGCCTGCTCACACATAAGAATTGCTCCAGCATGATGAGGAATCATCGATCTCAAGAACTGCTTATCTGAAATCGCTGTCTGTTGTCTGATAAGCAGGAAAAACACAGACGCTGCAACAACGCTACTAGCAATAATTAGAGCATTGCGTGTTCTATCCTGATACGTCGATCCCATCACGAAAAGCTCTATGAGTACCATGGGGGATGTCATCAGGCCTGCCATATAGAACTGGTTAAAATTGTTAAACACATTGTCCAGGGTATTAACCATGGCATACATAAGTATGTGCATTAGGGTCTCTTAGGGAATTAACCTACAGGCATATAGG
>JBQGBZ010000087.1:0-3551 GCA_052038215.1 Nitrososphaera sp. | reverse complement strand
ACCACCTGAAACTATTATCGATTCTGTTACCGATGGTCATGATGAGATAATTCTTATGGATGGTAATTCCTCCTCTAACTCTATAATAGTAGAGTTCTCAGGAACCGATAGTGGTGTTGGGGTCGATCACTTTGAATGCAGTATAGACAGCTCTGACTTTGTGACCTGTACCAGCCCTCTGCAATTTGACAGTCTTTCAGATGGTACTCATACACTAGATGTAATATCTGAGGATAATTCAACGAACAAAGATCCATCCCCTGCATTCTTCAGATGGACTGTAGACACAACACCACCTCAAACATCTATAAATTCTGCCCTTGATGTTAATCAAAGCTCGATATCTAATGGAGATAGTACTAAATCAACATCGATTACTTTTTCATTCTCAGGCACGGATACCGGTGGAGTTGACATAGATCACTTTGAATGTAGTATCGATAATTCAGACTTTGTAACTTGTATGACGCCTGTTCAATTCAGTAACTTAGAAGATGGCACTCATATTCTTCAGATGAGATCTCAAGACAATGTCGGAAACGTCGGCCCATCCCCTGCGTCATTTACATGGACTGTAGATACAATACCGCCTGCAACTTCTATAAACTCAGCTACAGATGGTAACAAAAGTGCAGTTACTAACGGTGGTACTACTAAATCAACCTCAATGACCTTTGTATTCTCCGGTACTGATACAGGAGGACTGGATCACTTTGAATGCAGTTTGGACAATTCTACCTTTACAGTCTGTACTAGCCCTATCCAATTCACTTCTGTTAACTTGGAAGATGGTACCCATACGTTTAGGGTATTATCAGAAGATAACTCAACAAACAAAGATCCGTCTCCTCCAACATTTACGTGGACTGTGGATACAGTACCTCCTTCTACAACAGTAGTCTCTGCTATCGACGGAAATAGAACCTCCGTACAGGCCGATGGCAATTCATCGTCTAACTCCATGACTTTTGCATTCTCTGGCAACGATACTGGTGGTGATGAAGGTAAAGGAGTTGGAATTAATCACTTTGAATGTAACATAGATAACTCAAAATATGTGATCTGTACCAGCCCGTTCACATTCCGCAATTTATTGAAAGATGGCAAACACACGTTTAGTGTATTGTCTGTAGATAACTCAAGAAATAGGGACATGTCCCCTGCATCGTTTACCTGGACTGTAGATACAACACCTCCCACAACTTCTATAAATTCAGCTACAGATGGTAATAACAGTGCAGTTACTAACGGTGATACTACTATATCAACCTCAATGACCTTTGTATTCTCCGGTAACGATACAAATGGGGTAGGCATTGACCACTTTGAATGTAATGTAGACGGCTTGACGTTTGTTACCTGTACCAGCCCGTTTACATTTCCAAGTATATCTGAGGATGGGCAGTATACTTTGGAGGTAAGGGCTCATGATAGAGTCGGAAATATAGATCCTTCCTCAGCGTCATTTACATGGACCCTTGACACATCTCCACCAACCACTACCATCGACTCTGCTACCGACGGAAATAATACAGTCATCAACGCAGGCGGTAACACATCATCTAACTCTATGATTTTCTTGTTCTCCAGTATTGATAGTGGTGTAGGAATTGATCATTCCGAATGCAGTATAGACAACTCCAATTTTACAGTCTGCACAAGCCCAATACAATTTACCCCTACAAACTTGGAAGATGGCAGGCATATTCTACAGATCATATCTGAAGACAAGGTTGGAAATAGAGCTTCATCACCAGCCTCATTTAACTGGACTGTTGACACTGTAGCTCCAACTACAACAATCGATTCTGCCACCGATGGTAATAAGAGTGCCGTTACAAGTGATGGCAGTACCCAATCAGCCTCAATGACGTTTACATTCTCTGGTAACGATACAAATGGGGTAGGCATTGATCACTTTGAATGCAGCATTGACGATGATCAGTTTGTTACCTGTACCAGCCCGTTCACATTATCCAGTTTACTGGAAGATGGCACCCATGCTTTTAGGGTGATATCTGAAGACAAGGTTGGAAATAAAGGACCAATTCCTTCATCGTTTAATTGGACCATAGATACCGAAGCTCCATCAACATCAATATCTTCGGCTACGGATGGAAATAGTAATTTAATGACTCCTGGTAGTAATACACCTTCTAACTCTATGACTTTTGAATTCTCAGCTAACGATACTGGCGGAAGTGAAGATAAGGGAGTAGGAATCAAGCAGATTGAATGCAGTATCGATAACTCTAACTTTACTGCTTGTGTCAGCCCTGTCGAGATTACGCCTGACATTCTTGCTGATGGCAACCACAGCTTTAAGATTATAGCTGAAGACAATGTCGGAAATATGAATCCTGCACCAGCTTCATTTAGCTGGACAATAGATACGGTGCCTCCTACTACCATTATCAGCAATGTTGTAGATGATAATAAGAGCTCTATAACCAATGGCAGTAGTACTAAGTCTAATGCTGTTATGTTTGAATTCTCAGGTAACGACACCAGCGGTGGTGTTGGAATAGACCACCTTGAATGCTCACTTGATGGTACTTCATTTAGTACCTGCACAAGCCCGGTACAGTTTACTTCTGAGAACATCACAGATGGAACTCATACCTTTGAAGTTTTGTCCGTAGACAATTCTACGAACAAAGATCCCTCACCTGCAGCGTTTACCTGGACTGTAGATACAACACCACCCACAACTTCTATAAATTCAGCTACAGATGGTAATAACAATGCAGTTACTAACGGTAGTACTACTAAATCAGCCTCAATGACCTTTACATTCTCTGGTAACGATACAAATGGGGTAGGCATTGACCACTTTGAATGTAATGTAGACGGCTTGACATTTGTTACCTGTACCAGCCCGTTCACATTTCCAAGTTTGTCTGAGGATGGACAGTATACTTTGGAGATAAGGGCTCATGATAGAGTCGGAAATATAGATCCTTCCTCAGCGTCATTTACATGGACGGTTGATACATCCCCACCAACCACTACCATCGATTCTGCTACCGACGGAAATAATACAGTCATAAATGCAGGCGGTAACACATCGTCTAACTCTATGATTTTCCTATTCTCCAGTATTGATAGTGGTGTAGGAGCTGATCATTCCGAATGCAGTATAGACAACTCCAACTTTACAGTCTGCACAAGCCCAATACAGTTTACCCCTACAAGCTTGGAAGATGGCAGGCATATTCTACAGGTCATATCTGAAGACAAGGTTGGAAATAGAGCTTCATCACCAGCCTCATTTAACTGGACTGTTGACACTGTAGCCCCAACTACAACAATCGATTCTGCCACCGATGGTAATGACAGTGCCGTTACAAGTGATGGCAGTACCAAATCAGCCTCAATGACCTTTACATTCTCTGGTAACGATACAAGCGGGGTAGGCATTGATCACTTTGAATGCAGCATTGATGATGATCAGTTTGTTACCTGTACCAGCCCGTTCACATTATCCAGTTTACTGGAAGATGGCGCCCATGCTTTTAGGGTAATGTCTGAAGACAAGGTTGGAAATAGAG
>JBQGBZ010000086.1:0-1591 GCA_052038215.1 Nitrososphaera sp. | reverse complement strand
TGACAATGAGCCCAAGTACTGGCACGGCACCAAAACTGTGAAAAATATTAGCAAAGACAACAACAAGATCGAGCGCGAGGTTACTATTGCTTTTAAAGACTCAAAATGCCGTCAGACAGTCCTACTCTATCCAAACAAATCAGTTGAAATAATAATAACACAGGGTCCAATTAAAGGCACCAAGACAATCATCCTCCATCCTTTAAACAATTACAAGACGCAGATCGATGTAGTATGGAAGATTAAATTAACAGGTTTCTTATCTGTATTCACAGGCATGGTTAAAGGACACATCTCAAAAGGAACTGATGAAGCACTTGTGCGAATTGCAGAAGCAGTCGAATAAATAGCCCTATTTCTTGCTAGATGATTCAATGGAGCTTGTCCTTACAATAACGAACCTCATATTGGCTATCATAATGGCCGGCATTTTTGGCGTTTGGGTATACTTTCTCGCATATATGACCAAATCATTTCGGCAGTCACCAATGCTTGAATCATTAGATCGGACAAGCATAAGGCGCTTTCCCCAAGTAAGCGTTATCCTGCCTGCCAGAAACGAAGACCTGTATATTGCACGTTGCCTTGACAGCCTACTTGGGCAGGATTATCCAAACTTTGAAATAATTGCAATTAACGATTCATCAACCGACAGGACTGGTGAAATAATTAAGGCTTATGCAGCTAAAGACTCGCACATAATACACATTGATGCAACACCTAAACCTGAGGGGTGGACTGGTAAGAACTGGGCATGTTATCAAGGATATCTTCATGCTCAGGGGGAACTCTTAATGTTCACAGACGCTGATAGCAAACATTTGCCTTCTGCCATGTCTCTTGCGGTTGGACATCTCGTGTCTCAGAACCTTGACGCACTGACCGCAGTACCTCGGCTTATCTGCAATGATTTTTGGACAAAGATGACCCTGCCTGTTCTTGCAACTTTTTTGCACACACGTTTTTCGCCTATTCGAGTAAACGACCCAAACACTAAAACTGGATATTTTTTTGGCAGCTTTTTCCTCATCACAAGGAGCACCTATGAGGCTGTCGGTACACACGAGGGGGTAAAGGAGGAATTGGTCGAGGACGGCGCACTTGGAGGCAAGGTCAAAGCAAGCAAGTTCAGAATGAAGATGCTGAGAGGCGAGAACCAGATAGATGCAGTGTGGGCGCGAGATCTTCAAACACTTTGGCAAGGTCTTCGACGCTTTATGATACCTGTATATTCTCAGGACAAGGTTGATGCATATATGATGGTCACGGCCGTATTTTTTATCCTGTTTGCACCTTTTGTATCACTGCCCTATCTGTTAGTAGCCAGCTTTGCTGGGAACTTATCGTTTCCTATACTGCTTGGATTACAGGTGTCAACCATTGCTTTGATAATGATCACTATTGCAGCGCAATGCCGGTTAGCCATATTTGAAAACCCTCTATATGCATTTGCTGCTCCTTTGAGCGGCACTCTTATATCGTTCAGTTTCATTTCCGCAATTGCCGATGCAAAGAAGAAAGGTGCAGTTAGTTGGCGAGACAGAAAATATACTATAACTAAGAACCAAAATCCTTTAGCTTAAATATTAGT
>JBQGBZ010000085.1:0-2381 GCA_052038215.1 Nitrososphaera sp. | reverse complement strand
CCTCTTTCTCTTAAATGCCTAAGTCGAGTGTCCTGTGACGCATGGATTGCAAGAACTCTTACGTGTCCAGCCTTCTTTAAAATTTCAACCTCTGCTATACTGCGTATACCATCTATTACTACTGCATTGTTATTAGAGTTGCTGGATTCTTCTCTTGCCAGCTTTTGTAGTACGATTTGACCAACAGCCCCTGGCCCCAAATCCTGCCTTAGTTTGAGCATCATTTTGCCAAGGTTGATGTCGGTAGGCTCAAGACCTTGTCTGCTTGCTTCTTCTCTTATTACATCGCCCATGGTCACAACCGAAAAGCCCTTTTCCTTAAGATAAGATGCGACTGAGGATTTGCCTGCTCCCGGCATCCCTGTGAGACAAACTACGAGTCTTTTAGGCATACGGTGTCGTCATTCTGCGGAAAGATCCCAGTAGTTGGCATCTTTGAACTCTTCTTTTGGCTTGCCCAAAGCCTTCCACTCTTTAAATGACTTTGGGTACAGCTTTACGTTTTGAAAACCTGCCAGCTTAAGTGCGTAATATGTTAAGCCTGAAAGCGTACCAACACTCCCACAATACGTAATTATCTCAGAATCACTTGTTATGCCACGGTTCTCAATGAGCCGCTTTAATTCTTCCGCCTTGCGCAGTATGTTATCTTGTGACCCCACCATCGTATAAGGTATATTTCTTGCACCCGGTATATGCTCTGTCAGGTAGTTCAATCGTTCCCTTGAATCGACAAGCAATGTGTTTGGCTTCGAGTTGGTTGTTGTAGTTTTCGTCGTCGTTGTTGTTGTAGTTGCTGTTGCTGCCGCCTCAACGTATGAAGCATCAACATAGATGTCCTGTCTAACGTTGAGTGAATGCCTTGCCTTTGGAAAACTGCGTTGTTGCTTTTCAGTTTCAAGACCAAGCTCCTTCCACTGCTTAAATGTCATCTCTAAAAGTGCAGTGTTCTCGTGGCCAACATATTGAAACGTCCAAGCTACTCTGGCTGCAAGCGCGCCAAATGTATCGTCATATACCACCACTGGAGTAGTGTCAGATATGCCAAGCTCTTCTAAAAAGGCCACTATTTTCTCGGGTTGATCATTTTCAAGAACTCGTGCAAGGGGCAATGAAACGGCAGTAGGTATATGCTCTGTTTGGTAGTCTTCCGCCTTGCGTACATCGACTATACGGACTGATTTTTTTCTGCGTATGAGCGACCTCAGGGTATCGACGTCGCATACTACTGCTGGAAGCTTGAAATGCTCTTCTTCTTCTTCTTCTTCTTCAACTGAGACTTTGGCTTCCTTTTTCTTTCTTGAAGATACTGATGACGACGACGACGTCGTTGCTGTTGTTGTCAAGCAGCGCATTCTCCTCTGGCAGTCTTGGCAATAAAGCGTGAATCACTGCCATAATCTTGATAAGCATCGGAATTCTGCTCCGGTGAAGGCAGCTGTGTCACCTCTGTGAGGGCTGCTTTCATATCTTCGATGTTTTTGATGCTTCCAGAGCCCTGGCCATTTACCAAGCGGATAATCCACTGGTGCAACGTTTCATAATGATGATAGTTCTTATCCTCTGAGTCATCATTATCGTCTTTATCCCCATCACTCAGACCACTTGATGGGGAAGCTGCTGCTGTCGCTACTTCAACTTGGCCTCCTCTTTCATTCTTGTACAACTCTATTATCTTCAAAGTCGTGTCAATTACCCTCTTTGCTGGCACTCGCATTATGGCCCTTCCTAGTTCGCCCGCCTCGCCTGCACTACCTCCAAACAACATAGTGTAAGTTGGAGTCATGGTGTTGTTCATTCTTGTTGCACCGCCAAAGAACCCAATCGTTGCAATTTCGTGCTGACCGCAGGAGTTGGGGCAACCGCTTATCTTGATGGTTGCATCTCGCAAGTAATCATCTGTATCAAGTCCTAGCTCTAGGAACTTGCGTTGAACTTCCTTTGCAAGTCTGTGGGAATTAGTGATTGCAAGGTTACATGATGTGGTCCCAGAGCAGCCAACAGCAGACGCAATTGTCAGGGCACCGGGATTTGAGAGGCCTGCTAATGTCAGCCTTTCATAAAGGTTTGGAAGATCTGTTTCCCGCACATAGCGCAGAGCAAAGTTCTGTTGTGGTGTGTTCCTAGCAACACCTTCTGCAGAATAGTCGCGAATTGCCGAAGCAAGTACCCTTAGCTGGCTTGCTGTAATGTCTCCAGCTCCTAGAGTAATAAACACAGTAAAGTATCCTTCTTGCTTTTGAGGAACCGCATTAGTATGGAGCCACCGCTCAAATCCTGGGCTATCCTTTGTAATATTCCCATTCAGCATCGGCAATTTTGTTGGTCTAGTATTTGTTGTTGTTGTTGTTGTCGTCGCTGCCATCATCCTGCTTCCAGAA
>JBQGBZ010000084.1:0-1021 GCA_052038215.1 Nitrososphaera sp. | reverse complement strand
GAGGCGTCAGACTCGTGATACCCATAGGCACACTCTGACTTAGTCTATTTGTAGACATTTCTCTCCTATCTTTACCCTCGAACAACCCTACCCGCGGCCATGTGCTCTCTATGTGTCAAGCGGCAACTCAGTAAGTTATGTGACTGAGGTTATAATGATACTCGCGCTGTCGACTGTGCTGGCGTCAGGCCAAAGTGGCAGTTTCATACCGTGTGCTAGGGCTGGAACTTTCAGCAAACTCTTGAGGATATTTCGGACATCGTTTGCGCGGCTACTTTGGTGGATAACATCTTTGAATACTACTGAGAACGATCGTGATGAGGTAAAGAAAGAATCAAATAATTTTAATTTATTATTTATTAATAATAAACTCTCTAGTACATCTTCAGTAGTCACGCTATAACCATACCGCACCTGCGCCCATCCTGTGCCCCCACGATTGACCGTGAGCCTCTGGAAGTAATAGGTGATTGTTGTTTGGAATTCAGCCACGAAGTGCAGCTTTTCTGGACATAGGCCAACAAGACTGATATTACTTCTGGGCATATTGAACAGTTGCGGAATCTTATCCCTCGCCGTCCACCGCAGGAATATTGTCCAACTTGGGGTATTGCAGGGAGCCGTTGTTTAGACCCACACAGGGCTGGTCTCTTTTCCGGTATCGGCTATCATGGTACGAAATTTGTGTGGAGTGAAAACCTGACCAGACTGTCCCACCCGCTCTTGCCTGAAAAAGACTGCATTACAAGAGTCAAGCCTAACATTTTAATACTCTTAAAACTATAAAGGAATTGCGATGCACAGGCCAAGGGATGCACACAGGACATCGAGCGGCCGTATAGAACAGTACCGATACAGATGGTAATAGAAGGTAGAATGAATAACTTAAATGTTGCACCAAAACCTTGTCGAAGCTTCTCTCTCTTTAAGAAATAAGGGCTTACAAGTACAACACGGCTCCAGAACCGATGCCCGCTGAGGCAAAACACATTTCACCTCCCTGTTGCGTATCCACGCATCG
>JBQGBZ010000083.1:0-1770 GCA_052038215.1 Nitrososphaera sp. | reverse complement strand
CAGGGCGAAGCCTATCACCAAACGCAAAGCCTCCTGGGATTATCATTGCGTCATATCCGTTAATTCGATCCTTAGTGTGCCAAATAAAGTCAGCCTCAATACCTATTATATTATTAAGAATGTGGTGAACGTCACGATCGCAATTGCTGCCAGGGAAAACAGCTATCCCGATTCTTGCTGCCATTACTTTGCAACAAAAACTTGTAATCGCTTCTATTAATATCTTCAGCCCTGCTCAATTTTTTGTTATATATGTCTAAGGAGAGCGATACAGTATTGTTTTTATCATCGGTTGATTGTGGAAAAATTGTTTATGGCAGCTAGTGTAGTACGCGACATCATGACAAAGAATATGGTTATGATAGACCATGACAAGACCGCTTTGGAAGCTGCCAAGATTATGTCAGAGAAAGGCATAAGCTCGCTGTTTGTTGTCAAAGACAATCATCCGATCGGCATTGTCACTGAGCGTGATTTCATAAAAAAAATATGCGCAAAGGAATTACCCGTTGCTGAGGTAAAAATAAGCGATATCATGTCAAAGATACTGACAACAGCCGATCCAGACACAGCAATTGAGGTTGCTGTTCAGAGAATGGTAAATCACAAGATACGTCGGCTTCCTGTAATGGAAGGTGACAAATTAGTAGGTATCATAACGGTTACTGACTTGGCAAAGCATTTGAGAACCACCTTGCTACTAGAAGGCGCACTCAGTGATTCCAATAGCTTTGACAACATGATTGCGACAATGGACCGCGATAAGTATTGATTCTGACAACTCAAGCAGAATTAGATGTAATGGCAGCCTTATGTGAAGATAAAAGATGATAAGTGTATATCGGTTTGGGGCCTTCGAAAGCAAAAATGTCATTTTTTAGTAAGTAGCGTGTACTTGGCGCGTCTCAGTTGATTCTATAGCATCATTTCAGGGGACCTTACATAAGAGAAGTTGCTAATGGTTGCAAAAACGCTCTAGCTCTTACCTGCTGCTGCCTTCACTGTACAGTTGCTGACAACTGGATTGAAGATGCGCAATTCTTGACACATTTTTTTCACAATTGCTTCAGCGTCATGTTTAGTTTTTGAATTGACAACCATCTTCAACAGCTTTGCAGACCTTATTGATCGTATGTTCGAATAACCTCCTTTAACTACTAGGTCCCTGTGGATTGTTTCTCCTTCAGGATCATTGATGTAGGGCTTATTTTCGATAATCACTTGGACAATAAACTTTGGCACAAAGATTCACAAAGTGCATCTTTTTTAAATATATTATTTAAATAAACCGGCCAAAGACTTTCGTAAAGAGAAAGAAAGTCGCTAGTGAAGGCGGTATCAGACCTAACAATAGAATGTTTGGAGCAATATCCGCCGGAATCTTGATGGTATTGATAGTTATTATCACCATGAAGAATGAGATAAGCAAGGTGACACCAAAGAACAATGCAGTACCTATCATATAGCCTAATAGTTTGACTTTTTCACGCCTGCTACGTTCCGCTGCAGTGGCATTATTAGCCAACGGGTTATTAAGATGAATTAGGCGTTAGATAATCCTTTTGCAGTATACGTAAACGCCGTTTAATTAATAAAACGCAGTGTCCCTACAGCGCATGAGGTCATGTAGCTCAGCCTGGTCAGAGCGGCTGACTTGTAAACTTCGCCAAGAAATCAGCAGGTCGTGGGTCCGAATCCCACCATGACCTCCTCTTTCGTCTCTGACTCTGCAAAAAACGAATGCTTGCTGAGCAAGCATTCATTGATAAA
>JBQGBZ010000082.1:0-3287 GCA_052038215.1 Nitrososphaera sp. | reverse complement strand
GGTGAGCAAGAGCAGTTTGACACCAATGCACCGATGGTAGCAAGTGGCAACTATTTAGTGAAAGTGAAGTATTTCCCATCAAGCGGTGTTGAGGGTGGTGTACCAGAAGAAGTTGAATTATCTTTTGTGTATAACGCTAGTACTACTGCTACTAGTAGTATTACTGGTTCTGGCGCTGAAGCCGCACAACCCGGCTCAGCAGCAACAACTACTGCAGTACCTGTAACAACAACTAGTAGCCAGCAGGCACCAACTCAGAATGCAATAATATCATCACCAACAACAACAACAACCGTTGCATCAACATTCTTTCAAAGTACAAACGACAGCTTTAGCATACAGGTACCACAGGGCTGGCAAATTCAGGATGTGAACAATTTAGATTCTATCTTCTCAGAGGAGTCAACAAGAGGATATGGTATACTAGCTCAACTCTGCTCAGAAGAGGAAGAGCAACAACTTCCATCATCACTTACCAATCCCAGTACCACAGATGGCTGCATGGGAGCTCAAGAAGAAGTAATACACATTGTACGATATCCCGATTTAGAGAGTGGAATCCTGACAACTAATAACAGTACGTCCGTCACTACTACTGGCGCTAGTTTCAATTCCAATGACAATCAGACGACGACAGCATCCGCAGCAACCACGACAACTATTGACAGTATTTTAGCATACCATCTACAGAAGCTTCAGGAGGTTGGATACAACAACATCCAGATTGTAAACAATGTAGAAACAAGAGTCAATCTTACAATGGCACAAGCAAATCAAACAATAACAACATTGTCAGCCAAGTTTGCAGAAATGACATACACTACCGCTTCTGATCCAGATGAGATTAAAAGAGGATATTTCATTTTAACGGCAACATATGCTACTGCGCCCAATCTAGGAGTGACAAAGGGGTATAGTGTATTTTATGAAGGCAGTTTGCTTGCACCAGCAGAAATAACCGCGACATCCAGTGCTTTATCTTCGCTTCCACCAGTAGTGGGGCAGGTATTTGATTCCTTTGAGTTAATAGTTGCACCTGAGGTAGAACAAGCATTAGCTCACCAATCAGCGGAAGCTCCCGTACCTGTTGAAGATACAGCAGATGAGGATGGAGAGGGTGTAGAGGAAGAGGATGAGGAAGAAGAGGATGAGGGTGGAGACGAAGGAGGAGAAGGCGGTGAAGGAGGAGAAGGCGACTGAGGAGATGGTGATGATGGGACCGGAGGAGGAAACGATAACGGTGGGGCAAACTGAAACGCTGATATCATAGCCGAGAGGTTGACAGTGCGAGCAAGAGAGATGACAGACAGGGTGACTTAGGAGATGAGAACAAGGATGCGCGGAATCAAGACAGAACAAAATCCACAGGTCATGAGAGGAAGCAGATACGACAGTACCTTATATCAGAATATGATACTACAGCGATTTTGACCTGCCCTCTCGCTAACTTTTGTTAAGGATTTTTTCTAGGGTCAAGAACATCTTGAAGGCTTAACGTTCTATCTTTGCTAATTGCAGTCCTAGATAGCGTTATTACCACACGATACTTTCTACTATTGCTGCAAACGTTAACACATGACAATAATGGATTCGGCATTAAATGTTGGTATATCCCTAAACTTCTTTCTCTCTATCATTAAGGTCAGTCATGAGCACAAATTACACTCTGATCTCTTGTGGTGCCTTGAAAATGTATAATAATATTCTAAGGTTTCCATCTCTTCGATATACTTTCGAGTACTATAAGACAAAATAAAATAGAGATAAAAATTCTCTAAAAACTTAAGACGTCACGAGTATATTGAAAGGTGCGTGAGACTCCGCACTCCTAGAGGCTCACGTAATATCGCATCCTCGCCAGCTGATCCCAGCATAGACCAGCTGGCGGGTTTTGTTACCGATTCGAATCTATCACTATTATGGGTTTTACGAAAATATCATAGTTCTATATCACAAGCCGGGGAATATAATCGACGACCCCCAGCTATAGGGTACAACTGAGGGATAGCATAGATTAGAATATTTTACAGATGATTGAAGGAGCCAGAAATCAGGTACAAGAACGCCTTTTTCCATTTTCGCACGGTACCTTGATTCTACACTGCTTTGAATACATATTCCCACCTTCCCTATCACGAGAACTTAATGCTAGCAATGACCTCTAGCTATATGACCCATCAGATATATTTGGCCAGCTTTCAAGACGTAGAAAGGATTTCATCAAGATGGCAAAGAGTTAGGATTCAACAATTCTATGTCTGCGCGTAACTGCAGAAAGGTCATGTCACTTCCTTGTTTTCCTCATCTGACGACCTTCTATTATCACACTTATTTTCTAAGTCATTAGTCTGATCTTTATCGCCTAACTGTAGGCAGATATCAATTCTCTGTTTCATTTCAGATTGCTGCAGCATTAGACCCAAGAATTGAGATGACATTTATCATTGTGTGCGATATTACTGCACACGAGGTTTTCTGCTGACAATTGTAGAACACATAAGAGATAATACTATTTTTCCTCTTGTGGCACTATCCTAAATAGAGTACCCATTGTTGGGTGATAAGTTAGTACATACAGGTATCCGTCAGGACCTGTCTCTATATCGGTAATGCTACTTGGAAAGCCAGTTCCAAATGTTACTGCAGTCCTCTCATTTTCATTGCTTGCGACTAGATCTTCTTCTATCCCTGAATTTTCAAATTGCAAGCCAGATCTGTCTTCATTTACTTCAAAAAAGTAGAGATCACCGTTGTTAGCATCTGCAACAAAGATGTTATTGCTATAGTCGTCACCTAACAGATCCGAATCATAAAATTCGATATCCGTAACGCCTACAGCCTTTCCCCAGCTAAATACTGGGTCTGCATATGAAGAAGAATCTTGAAAGCTAACCAAGTCATTCTCAGCTGTTACGTTACTCATTTCAATTGGACCCATTAACATTGCCCATCCGCTGTTGAAGCCTGGTCTGACAATATTAATCTCATCAAATCCATCAGGGCCGTTTTCAGTGTCCCATAGGTTGCCTGTTAATGGATCTATTGCTAGTCCAAAACTATTTCTAATGCCATAAGCATAATACTTGCTTAAATTTGCTAAGCTATCATCGCTTCTGCCAACATTCAAAAATGGATTGCCTTGAGCCGGAGAACCATCAGGATTTATTCTTATTATTGCTGATGTATCATCAGGCAGAGAGCCATTCTTGAAATTCTGAAGCGTTCCCTTTCTATTAAGATCCCCAATGACAGCATAAAGGTGACCATTATTTGAATCAGCTATTAAT
>JBQGBZ010000081.1:0-2451 GCA_052038215.1 Nitrososphaera sp. | reverse complement strand
CATCATGTCGGCGGCCCTATCGAACACTTACTCAGGACATTTCACTATATTTAGTCGCTATCTCTGAAAACTCAGCTAGGGAAAATTTGACAAACAACAGAGAACAAGGTCTTCCAAGAGAAAAAACCGGCGACCGAAACCTGTATAGAGCCAATAGAACCCTTGATGCCATAAGAAACAGAGTATGGAAGGAAAAATGGTCTCTTGTAACGGAAGTTGTACTCAAAAGCACCGGGCCCTGGGTTCTAAAGCCCTATGAGTACCACAATTATACCTTCTGGCCTTGGACTACTGGAATTGAAATGCTTGCTCGAAGTCGATTTGATAGGGTAGAAGAATGTAATCTATTACTGTCCACACTTACCTCAGAGAGCAATCTTCACATGCGAACATTCTATGAATGGATAAATCCTATCACTGATGAAGGGAATGGAGCGTTCCCATTCAGAACGGGTATATTGGCTTTCAGGATTTCTATTGTTGACATATTCAGCAGCATTAGAAGAAGGCTATCAGCTGAGGCTTGAAAAAATAAACTCTCTAAGTTCTCTTGGAGATGATGACGGGGACCGTAGTATCTATATCTATAATTCCTACCTTTTTTCTATTAAGCTGCTTCTCCTTGCTTTTTCCCTACGTCAAATGACAAACCAAATGCTGGGTATAAAGTCATTCCACCATCAACAAAAAAGGTACTTCCAGTAACATAGCTTGTCTTATCTGAAGCCAGAAATTCAACCATATTTGCTATCTCCTCAGGAGTCCCTATTCGTCGAAGAGGGATCTCCTGAGCACCTTGTTTAATTCAGGTTTGTCCTCTTCAAACTCCTCATTCATGTCAGTTGCTATTGCACCAGGTGCAACCGCGTTTACTCTGATATTATCCTGCGCTAACTCTAAAGTCATGGTCTTGGTCATCATTTCAATTCCTGCTTTTGATGTTGCGTATGGAAGATAATGCGGCTTTGGAATTATCTGATGAACTGAAGAGATATTTATTATGCATCCTCCTATTGGGTTTTGGTTTAGCATGTGCTTTACTGCTTCTCTACTGCAAACAAATGGACCTGTGAAGTCCACAGCTAGGATCTTTTGCCAAACTTCTATTGAGGTATCCTCAAAAGGAACTTCTTGCTGTATGCCTGCATTGTTGACAAGAACATCAATTCTACCATAATGTTTCACTGTTTCGTCAATAACCTTATACAATCAGCTTCTTCCGACACATCTGCTATGACTGCTATTGAATCGCAGTTTCTTCCTATATCATGCACCTCTTTAGCTACTCTTTTAGCCTCGTCACTTTTACGAGCATTTACAACTATGCCAGCGCATATATCGAACTGTGCAAAGGCTAATACAATTGCTCTGCCAATGCCCTTGCTTGAGCCAGTAACAACGGCGACTTTGCTTCTACGATTGGTATCATTACGTACACTTGCCTCAGTCATTTGGTACTCACCTGCTCCAGCTACATCCTATAGCTATTAGGCCACCATAGACTATAAGCCATATCGTGTGTTTCCATTACTCATTGTTTCAGTTCGTTTGGAATATCATAGCTCTCGTTTCTGTTGCCTCCAGTCCTTTCTTCAATTACATAGGTGTCTGACTAGAAGATTTTAGGACTTGAATCTGTCGCCTCAGCATTATTGCTAATCGCCTTCCAAGCTCGTGTTAAATAAGAAACTTGCGAATATCATCTGAATAGCCATCCATCCTTACTCTTAGTTGCGGTAAAGTGTGCCTTTTCTTCCTTGCCATTATGAAACGCATCTATGAACTCTTCCATAACTACTGAAAGTATTTCTATCTCCTCTATCGGTATGTCCTCTTCATCTGCATAGAGCTTGTGAGCACCTCTGGACTATTGCGCCAACTCTTCTGACTGTGTGAGATGATCATGCTTTAGGTTTGCAGTGGAGCTTTCAAAATTGTCATCGGTTGATGCGATTCTAGCAGAAAAGCCTTAACGCATTCAATGCATATTTTATTTTCTGTTCTCGCTAGCTGAATAATCATATCCGATGATTGCTATTAGTTGCACAATAGCTGTAAGAGTTATTATTACGGTTCACCACACTCATTAGTCATATGCCAATTGATGCAGAATTTCCAAAGAACCATCAAGTGATTGGCAAGCATACACGACAATCAGGGTAAGCCGACGCGATACCCGGATTGGATACAACTTGTATCTATATATTACACCACACCAGAAAATTCAACACAAAAGACGTATATATCAGTCTCAATATTTCTTACAACTATTAAGATAGACAGTGCCAAGCTCCGAAAGGCGAGAGGGGTTAAGGTAAAGGGAGTATATGGCTTTAAGCCCAACATAAAAAGTTAAATACTAGAATTCGAAGAGGTTATGTAATATGAACAAGCCGATCATAGCGGTTCTAGCTGCATTGGCAGTATTTACTTCTACAACGAGTGTAGCAT
>JBQGBZ010000080.1:0-1541 GCA_052038215.1 Nitrososphaera sp. | reverse complement strand
ATCTCGACGCGCTCCGCATGGTCCGATAGCCTTTTTCCCTCTGTGCTGCTCTTTGCAGGGCTGCCGCACGGTGTTAAGTGGTTCCTTGTTTTGCAAAATAAAACGTTCAGATCCGTGGAGAACATTCGCGGATACAACACCTTAAAAACCGAATTGATCTATCTGGAGGAGTATGACACACACGAACAGGCCCAAACAGCGGTATTTGAATACATTGAAGTCTTCTATAACCGTCAGCGCTGTCATTCAGCGAATGGCTATCTTGCGCCACTGCTCTATGAGCAGGCTTTAAAAACTCATGAGAGTCTGTGTCCGGAAAAGTGTTGACACATCAGTTATTGTTCTGAGGATCATAGAGTAGCTGGACTGTTGCCCAATCCCCTTCCTGGTCACCGAAGTCACCGGGTACACCCACGCGGTTATACCCAAAGAATTGCCAATACTCGATCTTGTAATACGTATAGGTATCATCTTCCTGCTGAATTTTGCCGCGTTGATAGTTTTGATTGGCGCGGACAACATGGCCATACAGCCCTATATTTTTTTGTTGAAGCACACTACCCCAATCCGGTCCTTTCCTGCCTGGCGTATCACCTAAGGGATTGATATAACGCTTGGTTTTTCGGCTGGTTATTGTGATATTTGCCCCAGGGGAAAGAATAGCTTGTGGATTGGCCTTAAGTATATTATGGGCTTTAACCCTACAACGTCACTTTCGTGTGCTGACCAAATTTGCGCACGTAGAATCGGGGCTTTCCGGCCGCAAGCGACAAAGGGAAGGGGTATTTTACGCACCCATAACCCTTTGTGATAGAAGACCATGTTCTACAAGTATCGCTGTAGGGTTAATTGGCTGACTTTGCTCGTCACCGCTAGGGAGAAGCTCAGATCGGGTAATATACCACACAACATCTGTAGGTTTGTAAGTATCCACAGAACTGTCATTCTTTGAGAAGAGATAATATGGACTGAATCTCTGTAAGAGCTGGTCTTCTAAGGTATCGTCAATACCATCCTCATCTTGATCAATAGCCTCGGCGTTAGTAAGAATAGCTATATGCTGAGCAAACCTGTAGTGTGTTGCTAGGAAAAGAAAAAGGAATACTACAAGAAGTCTTCTCAGTGTATCCATCATACGTACTAGTCTCCCTTGGCAGCTCTTGTCATGAGCCCAGATCAGTTCGCTTTTGTGAATACGTATACTTGCAACAAACAGTGTGAGTTTCTGATCCAATACGACTCACAGGCGAAAGATTAGCAAAAAACATGCCGTATTTGTACAGCGAATTTGGGACGTTTTCACATGGACTTACGTTCCATCTTTTGTGATCTTGTGGTGCTACGTTTTCCGACGACGTATCGCCCATGCGCTGTACGCATGAGGACAAGCGGACAAACTGTCAGCGCTCAATTTATCGCTGTTTGTAGCAGCGCAAAACCCTGCGCAATAGGTGAGAATCTCCGTTCCGTTCCCGACCCGATTTCACGCCTACAGGAGAGGCTCATCTATGGCGGTGCTCTCATACCTTCACCAACTCCTC
>JBQGBZ010000079.1:0-15930 GCA_052038215.1 Nitrososphaera sp. | reverse complement strand
TGGTGAACCGTATGCCGGTATAACCCCTGCTATCTCGTCTCTTATCGAGGAGATATCTGACATCTTCAATCCGTACCTAGAGCAGGCATCGGTTGAAATTATAGCTGGGCCACCAGCATTCGATACAATAACAACATTGCCATCCGGTAGAGGTTGTTTTGAAAATGCAGTGGCAAGATCGAACAACTCGCCCATTGTGTCAACTCTAATTACACCACATTGGGTAAAAGCCGCTTCATAGTTTGCATCAGAGCCACCCAGCGCGCCAGTGTGTGAAGCAGCCGCCTTTGCACCTTCAGCAGTCCTGCCAGACTTGAGCACAATGATCGGCTTTTTCCTTTCAGTGGTTATCTTCTTTGCAATTTCCATGAACCGCCTTGCGTTGCGTATATCTTCAAGGTACATTACAATTACTCTAGTGTCTTCGTCTTCTGCCAAGAGCTCAAGGACATCGCTCTCATCCATGTCCACCTTGTTGCCCATGCTAATGACCTTTGAAAAACCAATGTTCTGAGCTTCTGCGTCCTCTACTGTTGCGGCGCAGATGGCCCCACTCTGCGATACAAGTGCTATATTCCCAAATTTTGGAGTAATTTTTAGAAACGTAGAATTCATTATGTTATCCTTTGAGAAGCTCATTATTCCAAGGCAGTTTGGACCAATGACCTTAATGCCATACTTCTTGGCAGTTTCGCCAACCTCTCTTTCCAGCTTAGCACCCGCCTCATCTACCTCTTTGAAACCTGCAGAAACAATAATTGCACCCTTAATTCCCTTCTTGCCTACCTCCTCCATGACGGAAGGGGTAAATTTGCTGGGTGCCGCCACAACTGCAAGATCTATTGAGTCTGGAATATCAATTACGTTCTTGTACGCTGTAAGGCCACCCACTGTCGGATTTGATGGGCTGACTGGGTAAATCTTGCCCTTGAAGTGCTTTGCGATATTGTAAAAGATCGTCTTGCCTACTCCAGGCTTCTCAGAAGCCCCAATTATAGCGATCGACCTGGGAGAAAAGAAGATCGAGTTTGACATTAACTGAAAGGCGTCTGAGGCTGGTTATAAATTATTCATATGGATATCTTTTTTACTGCCACAAGAGGAATATACAATACTGTCAATGGCAAGCGGTATTTTGATGCTACTAGTAATTCCAGCAGTCATCGCATTTGTATTTGGAATTTGGGTATTTTATAGCGTGATAATTGATGTATCAGAAAGGGAAACAGCTCAATTTACTGAAGTAGGACCTGATACGATCAGAATGAAGGTCGACCCTCCAGCGTAAAGCACCTCATCTTAACTTTTCAAACATGCAAATTTAGGATGTATAGATAGATAGATATTAGATCAATCAACTACCCAGGCGTTTAAAAAGTAACCTTTATTTTAATTACAAAAACTTTAACAACACTGTATTGAATACGATAAATGAAATAGTAGATGCTGAAATGGACGGTCTAATTTCAGACCTTCAGATCCTGATAAGGCAACCAAGCGTTTCTGCGAAAAAGCAGGGCTTAGTCGAGTGTGCCAACCTTGTTGCAAAAATAATGCGCAAAGCTGGCATCAACTCTGAAGTTCTCTACCTTGACGACCAGAATATCCCGCCCATTGTTTATGGTGAACTAAAATCAAAGTCAAATCCGAACAAGACTATTTTGTTTTATAATCATTATGATGTGCAGCCAGAAGAACCCCTCGAGCTATGGGAGAACGAACCATTTAGTGGAAAGGTCGAGGGTAACTTCGTATTTGGCAGAGGTTCAGCAGACGATAAGGGAGAACTGATTACACGTATCAAGGCAGTTGAATATTGCTTGAAAAATACAGGAGATGTTCCTTGCAATGTAAAGTTCATGGTCGAAGGTGAAGAGGAGGTCGGAAGCGTGCATGTCGAACAGTATCTTAATAGGTACAGCAAAAGACTTTCTTGCGATGGCGTAGTATGGGAGTTTGGATACGTAGACGCTAAAGACAGGCCAATAATAAGCCTTGGCATGAAGGGATTGTTATATGTTGAATTGATAGCAAAGGGGCCTGTGCGCGACGCCCATTCTAGTCTTGCAGTGCTAATTGAAAACCCTGCGTGGCGTCTTATCTATGCGCTCAATACAATACGAGATCAGACCGGCAACATATTAATCAAGGATTGGTACAAGGAAGTGCGGTCATTTACGGAACAAGAACTATCAGCGCTTGCAAGGGAGCCTTTTGACGTGGAAGAATTTAAAAAAGAGTATGGTGTGAGCAAGTTTGTAGCCGACGCAAAGGGAACCGGCATAAAAAAAGCACTCGTAGGGATGCCTACCTGTAACATTGCCGGCATCCACTCTGGCTACATTGGCGAAGGTGCAAAAACTGTATTGTCCTCCCAGGCAGCAGTCAAAATAGATTTTAGACTTGTGCCTGATATGGTGCCTGAAAGGCAGTTTGAACGACTCAAGGATCACTTGAAGGAATATGGCTTTTCAGACATCGAGGTCAAGCTTATACATGGGGAAGCTGCTGCAAGGACCCCTATCAATGACGCTTTTGTTCAGCAGGTGGAACAGGCTGCAAAAGAGACCTTTGGCTCAGCGATAATAAGTGTGTCCTCTGCGGGCACAGGTCCGATGTACTCTTTTGCAAAGCTGCTCAAGGCCCCCTGTATTTCAATCGGTAGCACTTACGTGTTTGCCCGCATGCACTCGCCAAACGAATTTGCTAGGATTGATCTATTGAACAAGACAACTAAATGCATTGTAAGGGTGATGGAAAGATTTGCCAGCTAGAATTAGCAGTAATAGTAGTAGCCACCAAGTCATAGTCTCGAAAGTAGAGGAGTTTTATCCACATCTTGAAACGTGGGCCCAGCGTTCTCGGTGTGTCAATATGCTAATTATATAACTGAAAAGACACGCCCTGCAAAAGATAATGGATGGGGAGAGATTTGAACTCTCGACCACCTGTGTGTAAGACAGGTATCCTAACCAGGCTAGACTACCCATCCGGTAAACTGCTCGTCAGTTGGGCGGATCGATATTAATAGTATTTGGAGTCGCTGCTTCTAAAAATAAACAATATATATCCTACTACAATTTTGATTTCTGAAAATGTCTCGAGCTGAGGGTATAAGAATTCCACGTCTTCTTCTGATGGTTGTTGGTTATTTTGCTGCTATGATTCTTTTGACTTCTGCTTTTCCAAGTGCGTTTGCCCACGGCGGGCATCAGCCGCCTGCAGCCGATTTTGAAGGCAAGAAGGCTAGCCTCTTTGTCAAGCTTGACCCGCCAGTGGTAACTGATATCAGCCAGCCTATTTTCATAAGTGCAAGATTCTTTGATGAAAACACGAACGAGAATTTTAAAGAAGTGACCTATAGGATCTTTTTTCAAAAGGACGGCGTTGAAATTCCAATTGTAACAGAGGGCGGCCAATTCGGCGGGCAGGGTTTCTTCTATGATCCTGAAGGCGACTTGCAAATACAGGTTGTTCCTAAGGATACTGAGAATGTAGTATCCAGAGGCGAGGCAGAGCCTCAGTTTGGAGGAATTTGGAATAGAGGAGGACCCATTGTGGTAGAGGGACCTCTTTTCACAGAGCCTGGCCTATACAACCTGTTTGTTGAGGTACATACTGTTGGCACCACTCGAACTCAGGTAGACCCCGTACTTCAATATGATGTGTGGGTGACTCCGGGTCGAGAAGAATCGATCAACATATCAGAAGGCAACCAGGCTCAGCAGGTCAAGATCAGAAACTACTATGGCGCCATTGACAGCTCTAATTATGATCCTGCGACAAATACAATCCAGTTTTCAATGCCGTTTAATTGGACCTCTGACATGATAAGCAGGATAGGCATGCTTCATACGGAAGTATTCATTCCAAAGTCGTTATCTGACTTTAACAAACAATCACTCAATGCTACAGTAAATGGGATAAGTGTTCCAGTGGCAGTAGATACCTATACTCCAAATGCAACTATAGTGCACTATACCATATCAAAGACTAACCTTGAAAATATTGCTAGCAAGGTGACATCTGAGAACCGAACACCAGACAAGGCAGTGTTCGGACTAAGCCCTTCAAGCCCTGATAGTGAAGTAAAGGTGGCTCAAGTTTCTGCAGAGTCAGAGAATTATAAGGTGGGTCTAACATGGCCTGAACAGATTCTCCCCCAACATCCAGTAACGTTTGGCCTCAGAATAACTGACAAATCCGATATGCCTGTATCTGCTGCCGCATACGAATTAGTCCTTGTGGACAAGGATGGCAACGAATTAACACGCTCTGGTGGAGTGACGACTCCTGAGGGCATATCTTCCCAGGATGTGACATTTGCGTCTCCAGGATCGTTCAATGTGCGCGTAGAAAAGATAAAAGACACAAACGAAATGGTGCAGTCAGGACTGACTGTAGTGCCTGAGTTCCCCGTAGGCTTTGCTTCTATAGTAACCACAATTGCAATAGCTGCAATTGTAATAGCTGCTAAGAGGATGTCACTCCTTCATATGGGCAAGATGTATTAGACACCCTGACTCACTTATCTTATGTCAGACGATGAGTATCGTAAATTGTCTAAGGATGAGATAGATCAGGAAGTAAGCAAGCTTGATAACTGGAAGGTTGTAAATGGCAAGATAAACAAGACGTTTGAGTTTAATGACTTCGTGCAGGCATTTGGATTTATGACAAAAGTTGCAATGAATGCAGAAAAGATGAACCACCATCCCGAATGGTTTAACGTTTACAACCGCGTTAGGATCGACCTTGTAACGCATGATGTCAATGGTATAAGCAACTATGATATTGAGCTTGCAAGGATAATCGACACTATTGCCAAAGTCTGAATGTGTGCTCCAGTATTGAGCTGCTGCTTTTTGCATCACTTTATTTTCTACTATGGCTGTGCCATATAGACATGGCGGCCATACAGGAGATAAAACCTTATGTCGTAAGGATGACGAAAGATCTTAAGATGAAACACCTTTTTACCCCACCTAAGCGCTCAAGGCGAAGCCTCTTGATCCATATGTAATCTGACTTTTCCTTTTGCTACTGATCAGCTCGATATCATAATAGTCATACTTGTCCCTTGCGGAATTCTTATGCTCTAAGAGTAAAGAATCTGCGTGCACGAATAAGGTAAATGAATACGGTATATATTTTCCGTCTCTTAAACTGACAAATAGAGGGGGTATTGAGTTAATGAATTAGGATCACTTTGCATATCTCAAAAGATGTCGAAAAAAATTATGAAAGTGGATCTGACTGCATAAAGGAACTCAGTACTCATATGAAAAATATCAAACAAGCATTATGTGTAGAATACAAAACTTCCTATAGCGAAATGGCGGTATAGCTGGTAGGAGAACAAGAACAAGAAAACGCTATCTTTGTTTAGCGTACAAGAAGCCGAGTTTCATATAAGGCCCGACTGCCATTAAATCCAACATTTAGCGATAACAAATATGACAAGACTCACATACTTTTGCACTCATAGGATCATCATGTTGGAAACCTTAGAAACAGACAATCTTTGCTCTACTTAGACATCAAACATAAATCTTGCCAGAGCTGTACTAAATATCATATCTCATGGCAATGCAAAAGATAAGCAGAAGTCAAATAAGAAATACAAATATTCTCTGTTAGATCTGTTAATTTAGTTTGTTATCATGTCACTGGAATAACGTTTACCCTTGAGGTAGGAATCTTTAGTGTAACAACTCCATCCAAATATGTTGCTATTCCACTCACTTTTTCTCCTTCTTTGATAGAGATAGGCAACGATATTCTTTTATCTATTTGGACAGGTCTTTGTTTGTAGAATATGGTTCCAAGTCTTTCCTCCTCTGGTTCCATTCTTTTTGCTCTTATTGAGAGTACATCTTCTTCAATACTAACCTTGATTTCATCCCTCTTAAAACCTGGTAAGTCAATCTTAACAATTAGGCCATTTTCATCTTCATACAGATCAGTTGCCGGCATTACAAATTCATAAAACTCACGTGATCTTTTGCCTATCTCTCGAGACAATTCCCGAGCTGCATAATGTATTAAAGTCATGCAATGTTAGAGTACGTGTTCATTACATAAATATTTTATACCAACATATCGGGGGCTACTCATCGGTTACCTCTACCGCAATATGAAGCCATTACAAAATCCCTGGGTCTGTTTCTACTATCTATATTTCCTATTATTTTACGGAGGTTATGCCTCTGTTTAACACTTTCAGGGTTTTTTATAATCCCTACTCATCATATTACGATTACCTAAATGATGCAAAAGAAAAAAGTACATCGTCCTATTCACTCTGATTGATTATGATAGGCTAGCAGTGCTGCAATGGTCTTGGCGTCGACTATTTTGCCATTGAGACATTTCTTGATCGTTGCACTCAGCCTTACCTTTCTTATCCTGATATTCTCATCATCATCAAGAATGCCTCTTCTTATTTCTTTCAGGTTTGTAGCAACAAAGACGTACATCAGCTCAGTAGAGTAGCCTGGAGCAAGATAGCATTTCAATAGTGGTCTGAGAGTGCCGGCATAGCCTATCTCTTCTGCCATTTCACGAACTGCTGCCTCTCTTGGCGTTTCATCCTTTTCTATCTTGCCTGCTGGAATCTCTAACAGCACATTGTTTACTGCATGGCGGTATTGAGTAACGAGAATAACGCTGCTACCTTTGATGGCTACTATCCCTACAGAGTTTTGATGTCTGACAATCTCCTTATCTACAACCTTGCCCTCTAGCCAGAATTTGTCTTTCCTGAGGTTGATGTCCCCAGAATAGATCATTTTACTTTCAATTACTCTAACACTTCTCATCTCTTTACAGATGTCTGTCTTGAGAATAAACCTATTCGTTAATTTTATATCATATTGACGTATGTTTTTGTACGTGGAGTTCATTGACGGTGACGGCAACATCATTGTGCCCAAGGCCGTCAGACCGATAATTGATCTCAAGGAGACTCCCCTTGGCAGCAAAAAGGGAGCCAACAAGCAATATCGCTGCGGCAATCTTCACATCAGGGATTATGATACGCATTACACTGTCCACATGGATATAGTGGATCCATTAAATAACCCACTTGGGCATTTGCTTGTGGATGCACCAGAGTACTTGGCAGGTGCTTTATCTGCATTGATCGTCGGCAGAGGCTTAGGCACAAGAGTCTACAATATGCGCAAAAGAGAGGGCAAGAACACAAAGGATGCTGTCATCGATGCGATTATAGCTGGATACATCGCTGGCTCTGCTACAGGCAACCTCGTTTTCCACATAACCAACTCGCTGAAAAAGAAAAGGAGTGAGTAAGCTCAATGGAGAGTCCTGCCCAGATCAGAAAAGAGGATACTGCTTCAGTCAAAGAAGCATCAGTCTATCATCATCCTTCAAAGTTGCATGTTGCTAAGGTTGTGCTCAAGCTTTTGCCCATCGTAATAGATTTGCGTCGAGACAGGCGCGAATGGGTCAAGCGCGAGGGCAAAAACGTTGATGAAGAAAAGTATCGTAGACATGCTCGTAAAGTGCTCAAAATGTTCATTGAGCTTGGGCCATCATACATCAAACTTGGCCAGTGGCTTTCAACCCGGGTAGACATTTTGCCGCAACCCTACCTTGAAGTGCTCTCAAAATTGCAGGATGATGTCCCACCTGCTCAATTCTCACAGGTAAAACCACTAATTGAAAATGAGTTAGGAAGGATAGAGGATGCATTTGAAGAGTTTGATACTGCTTCTCTATCTGGAGCAAGCCTTGGACAGGTGTACTTGGCAAGGTATGACGGAAAGCAGGTTATAGTCAAGGTGTCTAGGCCGAATATTGAAAGAGTAATTGAAGACGACATTTATGTTATGAAAAAGATATTGCCCCTTGCAACACGGTTTATTGACCCAAATTTACGATTCTCTGCAGAGGGCATGATGGCACAGTTTATAGAGACAGTACATGAGGAGATGGACTACCGCATAGAGGCGGAGAATCTGATTACAATCAAACGCAATCTAGCAGGCGATCCGTCAGTCATAATACCTGATATTTTCTTGGAAAGAACTACTAAACACGTGCTTACAATGAAATATGTTCCAGGCGTCAAGATAACTGACATTCCAAGACTGGATGAAAAAAGGATCGATAGAGAAAAGCTAGTAGTGCGCGTTCATAGACTATTCTTCAAGATGCTTCTTCGTCACAACATCTTTCATGCAGATCCGCATCCAGGCAACATTTCAGTTGCAGACGACGGCCGCCTGATACTTTACGACTTTGGAATGGTGGGAAGGCTTGACAGCGAGACTCGTATCCGGCTTATTCGCCTCTATCTTGGCCTGATAGATAAGGACCCGGAGAGGACTGTCAACGTACTAATAGAACTTGGGACGCTTGAGCCTACAGTGAACCGCTACATAGTTGAGCGAGGCATTGCACTTAGTATACAATCCCTGCATGGTAGGCAAGTTGACAGGATGGAAGTGAGGGCTTTGGTAGACCTTGCAAACAAGACGATGAGTCGATTTCCTTTCCGGCTTCCAAAGAATCTTGCACTATACATGCGTATGTCTTCTATTCTTGAGGGCATATATTATCATCATAAGGTGACATTCCAGTTCGTTAAGGTGCTTGCAGGACTCCTTGAGGAGGAGGGTCTTTTACGTGATGCTTACATTGAGGAAGTAAAAATATCTGCAATGAGGTTTGCAAAGGGAATACAAGATTCAGTAAGTGTTGCTCCACTGTTGAAGACATACCTCGAAACGAAAGGGGCTCATGGCGGTTATGAGAAAAATAATAATAGCGCACTTGCTGCAAGTATACTTGGTTCTGCATTATTCATTGGATCAGCCTTGATGTTGCCATACAACTTTTATCTTGCGTACGGCGGTTTTGCCGCAACTGCTGTAGTAGTTGCAGTAGCATTCAAAAAGAAAATTTGAACCCTATGTACATTGGAAAATAGCTGCTTAACTAGTATATGAAATGATTTGATCTCAATTGCAGCTAATTTTCATTGTGCTTTTTTGCTTCTCTTCTGCAAGAACTACACTTCCTATTTAGAAGTTGAAACTTCTCTTATCAAATAATATCCCCACTAAATTCCTATTGTGTAGCATCTCATTTAAGTTCCTATCATTGCTGCGATATGGATGCAAAGAAGCGACACAGCCAGAGCATAATCAAATGATATAATAGTTATGATGAGTATATCATTTAGCAATGCGTAATACCGTGATCATTTGGACTCAATTCCTCCCATTTCACTGATCAACAGGGGGAGGAATCTTACATTCCTGAAGTCACAAAAAATTAGGTATACGTTCATGTTATCGTAATGCTTGTAGATTTAGGTATTGGTATCCTGAGCGTAACAATGCCATTTTCATATGTCGCCCTGCCTTCCACCTTTTCTTCCCCTTTCTTAAGCGATATTGGCAACATGACCCTTTTGTCTATCTTAAGTGGCCTGTGCCTGTAGTAAACCGTACCAAGAGGCTCTTCCTGCTCCCTCTTGGCAGTTATGTATAAGACATTGCCGATAATTCTGAGATTGATATCCTTCTTGGCAAAGCCTGGCAGATCAATAGTGACTACTAGATCGTTATCCTCTTCTACTATGTCTATTGCTGGCATGACAAACTCATAAAACTCTTTAGATCTGACATTCAGCTCCTTGGCTAAGTCTCTTGTCACGTATCTTCCAATGCCCACAGACAATAATAATTGCTAAGATCATATAAATCCCTTTATTTTTCAACCATGAAATGTAACAAAGTAAAAATACTTCGATGTTGATATCACCCAGTCGATGTATGCAGGTTCTTATGAGATGCCCAACTGCAATGCATGCGGTAGGCAAGTGAGACCTGGAGAGCTGTCAGAGAGTTTCAGCTGTCCAAAATGCAGGAATGCAACAATATGGCGTTGTGAAGGCTGTAAGGGCAAGCAGAAAAAGTATCAATGTATAGCTTGCGGTTATAAGGGCCACTAAGTGAGTACTTTGAAAAAGTTTGTAACAAGCTCTCTTTGGTCCTGCTGCATAGTGATAACAGCTTCTACCAGCTCTTTTTCGACTATTATCTGCTTGGATATAACTGACCTCAGCTTCTTTATATCAAGCGGCACAATGCTATCAATTGTCCCAGTGCTGTAAGCGTAAATGTATTCGTTGATGATCTTTGAAACAAATGCTGGGGCTACCAATATCAGAAATAGCAGACTCTCTTTCATTATCCTGGAATCCGAGTCACTTGCAGCCAGTGATGCTATGTATGACCGCAGCAAGCGCATACGGTTATCACTGATCTCCTCAATTGATGATGCTACCAAAATACCAGTATCCGTTAATTCGTAGAACGGCACTCCTTCTAACTGAAGTGCTTTCGGCCCCCTCCTCAGGGGCAGCCTGCCGCCCTCCCTTACCACACCTGCTGGAATGAGAACTTCGTCAAGGTCGCGGAATATGCCTGAGTAGATATTTTGCCATAGGATACCGTGTTGCTTAGCAATGGCATGTGCTATTGACGTCCTCGTGCGAAGGTCTGGACTCTGCTCTGTGGCCAGATGTGCTATGATGCCACGCTGCCTCTTTGCCTCGCCGGTAAACTTGTTCTTGCGGGTCTTAAAGGTGTCAAATATGGCAATAGTTGATTTTTTCACTTGCACGAAAGCACCATCCACAAGGTTAATTTTTACAGCGATCTGTTAATATTTTAATTTGTTGTTTTTCTAAAAATATATTTCAATAGGTGTACTATATATTATACACAAAAATAAGGGGCCCTTCCAATAAACTCAATACACTTTCTTTAGATAATTATCTTGTCACTTAAGGTATTTTGTCCATTCAATTATAAATTTTATATTGTGAGTAAAGATCCTTGAATCCTTTTATTGATGCATACCCGACCTTAGGCAGTGGCAACACGGGGCATGATAATCGTAATAGAGGGTACAGATAAGGCTGGCAAGGGTAGCCAGTCTCGCATGCTTGCAGAGACCCTGAAAGCCTCCGGCAAGATTTGCGTCATTCTGGACTTTCCTGACTACACTACACCAATTGGAATGGAAATAAAAGCATTCCTTGAGGGTAAGCGTGATTATCCCTCAGAGGTCAAGCACTTGCTGTTCTCCGCAAATAGATGGGAAAAAAAGAAAGAGATCGAGAGCATGCTCGAAAACGGTACGATTATTATCATGAATCGTTACTGGCAGTCAAACCTAGTGTATGGCGTGGCAAACGGCATGGACATTAACTGGCTCCTTCTGCTAGACAAGGGCTTACCAAAAGAAGATGTTGTACTTTTGATCTTGGTCAATCCAAGCATATCTGCCAAGCGCGCTGAGATACGAGATACATTTGAATCCGATGCTCTGCTAGCTACAAATGCCCATAAAAACTACCTGAAGTTTGCAAAGCAGTATCATTGGAAGGTTATTGACGGGTCAAAAAGTAAGGAACAGGTCCATCAGGAAATAATGAAAATAATAAGGAAAGAACTCAAAGTTTAAGTCACCTTCTCTTATGATACAAGACAAGTAATCAATATGGATTTCGCAGGCGAAATAACAGATCCCATCCATAGATACATTCGATTTTCGCTGGTTGAAAAACAACTGATCGATAGCCCTGCTTTTCAGCGCTTGCGGAGAATAAGACAGCTGGCTGGTGCACATCTAGTGTACCCGAGCGCACAACATTCGCGCTTTGAACACTCCCTTGGTGCAATGCATATCGCCGGTCTTGCAGGGGAAACACTGCTTGGCAAGGGATACATCGATCATGTCGAAATCGTACAGGACCTGCGACTTGCTGCGTTGCTGCACGATATTGGGCATGGACCTTTTTCACACCTGTTCGAAGAGGTACTTGAGTATCGTTGTAATACCAGCCATGAGGATATTGGAAAAAAGATTATAATGCAAAGTGAGATTGCTGACATTTTGGGAAGATACGGCTACAACGCACACCAGATATGTCGGCTCTCGTTTGGTCAGTCAAGGGTTAATTTCATGAATGAGATCATTTCTGGTGGACTATCTGCAGATATCATGGACTACTTACCTCGAGATGGGCTTTTCACGGGTGCAGAGTATGCCAAGCTAGACTACCACCGGCTTGTAAGTTCTCTTGAAGTTTCGAAGAACCGACTTGCAATAAACAGGTCTGCTCTCAACTCACTTGAATCAATGCTGATCTCACGCTATGAAATGTTCAAGGCAGTCTATTTTCATAAGACAGTTAGATCTGCTGAAGTAATGCTACTGCGTTCAATGATTTCCACAGACGAAGCGCTTGGATTGACGGACACTTCGCTGCATAACTACCTTGTGCTAACGGATGAAGTCACACTTGAGCGGCTGTGTGCACTTTCCGGCAAGTATGCATTTTCCGCCAAGATGGCTCAAGATTACCGCGACAGGAGGCTACTTAAGAGTGTTTACGAAAAGTTCTTGCATAAACGCGATAGACAAAGGATGGATAGAAAAGCATTGGAGGCATTTTCCTCTCATATTGCTGATGTAGCAGGTGTCAATAGCAACTATGTCTTTGTAGATGTATCTCGTGCCCCCTCGATGCCACTGACTCCAAGCAAAGAAGAGATGTATTCTGTATTGGTTGTCGATAAAGATCGGGTATATGAGATGCCTGTGTCAGAGATTCCACTTGTAGAATCCATCTCCGGATTCTTTGACATGCTGCGTGTCTATACTACTGCAGAGAACCGTGATAAAGTGGAGCGAGCTATTAAAAAGATACTTGGAGATCAAGGCATATTGAATACGGGGGCGGGTAAGATTCACGCAGGCTAGGTATAGGATTGTAATCAAATTATCTGGGAAAGCGTTTGGTGATGAATCTGCATATGAACTGAAGAGGTATGCTAGTATGCTGAGCAAAATAAGCGAGAGAGTGCAACCAGTGGTTGTAGCTGGCGGGGGGAAGTTTGCGCGTCATTACATCTCTACCGCAAGAAGTTTTGGCTCGGACGAAGCATCTTTGGACATGATAGGCATAGAGGTTTCAAGGTTGAATGCAAGACTCTTGATTCTTGCGCTTGGCGATCAGGCATACCCTGCAGTCCCTGAAGACTTGGAGCAGGTGAGCAAGGCTGTAACAACCAACAGAATAGTTGTGACAGGCGGCCTACATCCTGGGCAGAGCACAAATGCCACAGCTGCACTTATTGCTGAAAAGGTCAAAGCTTCTAAGTTTCTTAATGCAACAGATGTTGATGGCATTTATGATTCCGATCCCAACAAAAACAAGGACGCCAAGCTATTCAACGAAATAACTGTCAAAAAGTGCATAGACCTATTGGGATCTGAAGATTCGGCTGCAGGCGCTTATGACTTGATGGACATTGTTGCGCTTAAGGTGATAGAGCGGAGCAAAATACCTACAGTAGTAGTAAAGTCCGATCCTGTAGTGATTGAGAAGGCAATTTCTGGTAATAACCTAGGGACACGCATTATTGTATGATTTTAGCTGTAATAATTTTAGTCATCGCCTGACCTTTGTTACTACTATTAATCACCGGTACACAGACACTATTACCATTTTTTCTCTCTTTTTTCTGACCGTCAAATTAGTATATTGCGCTTACGATACTGTCTTGATTTCGCCAGTAAATTCTTGCATACCATCTGCAAGCATCCTCTTGAAAGCTTCTACTCCCTGTTCAATTTGCATTGGCTTTGATTGAGCCTTTGCATAGCCATCCTTATCGCAAATAAAAAGCATTGACTCCTTATCATTAGTCATCTTGCCGACGAGCTCTTCTTCGCCCACAGGTTCGAACCCTGTTGTACTTTGTTTGATGGTATAGGTTAACATAGCAAAGCCTGTGTAATCAAACAACTTCATCTGAGCTTTCTGAGCTCTCACACGTCCAATGTTCGCAGCTTTGTGGTATTGCAACCTGCAGCAATTTTTCTTGTAATGACTAGTATAAGCATTTGGATTAATCGACAGCTTTAAACGTTGACGAACACGAAAAAGGTACCTGTGAATGCAAAGGTTATTTATGTAGCAGCTGGCGGCATTGCAGCAGCCGCTATAGCTGTTTTTTTTATTATGGGAATGGGAAATTTTATGCTTCTTGACAATAATGAGGCTTCTCCTAGCGAATCACAGACTCAGATTGCCGACCTACAACTAGGACTCCAGGACATCGTAGTTGAGGCAACAGACGAAGAGAATGCAACTGTACAGATCGTCTTTGACGTTCATAATCCTAACAGAAGCACCGCTCTTCTTGAAATGATCCACTATACTCTGAATGTGGGTCAGTATCAGATGACAACTGGGGATATTGGAATAAGCCCTGAAGGTTTTGTGTCTGGACAAGAGGACATATTCCCGATAGTTGGCAACAGTACTGTCACTCTTAAAGACACAAAGGTTGCAGTTCGTAACAACCTAACTGCAAGTAGCTGGGATAGCATGGTAGATGGCACTGGCCAGTATCGCGTTGAGGGAAGCTATTCCTACAGGTTGACTGGATCAAATTTCCAAACAAGTTATTTTGAGAAAGAGTTTGCTTTGACATTTCCCTGACATTTTATGATATTATCATAGTATGCTATAATGCAATTCAAAAAGGTATTAAGTTTCCTACAGGGCTCCACGATATAATATGGCTGAAGAAATATTCATGTTTGCTGTGACTGCAGGAGTATTTGTATTCCTTGTGGGTGTGTTGTTTGGCTCAAGGGTAAGAAGATATAGCCAAGGGTACTCAACGTCTCAGAGTCATAGCGAGCATATATAGCTACAGAACACTTTCTATATTTTCGTAAGAATTATTTTTTGGATTTAAAGATCTCTTCTAATATAAAGCCTGAGCCTTCTTCTTTTACCTGCTTTCTTGCATAGCATCTTTCAAAGTATTTGCAAGTTGTACATAGGTTTGATGGTTCGACTATTGGAACTCTATTTTCTTTTAGTAGTGTGCTGAGTACCCTTGCCCTTCTAACAATTTCTTCAAACATCCTATTATTTTTGGTCACAGAGAACTCGACCATCTTGCCCTCCTCGGTCATGTAGATCAAAAAACCCTCATCCTTGTTAAATGCAAAGAGACATGCATTAAGATATAACATGTGTTGTGGGTGCGGAACCTCTGGTAAGGTAGGCACAATCTCAAATCTTACAATAAATTCATCGGCCATTATCATATCTGCATTAACTTCGAGCGCTAGGGCATCAATCTTATATTCGCCGCGAATGTTGCTCAGTGAATGCCGCATACAATTTCCAAGCAAGCTTGAGACCTTTGCCGCATTATCTGAAGGTAGCGAGTCCTTACGCTCATAGTATGCAAATCTTGTACAGCCCGATGCTTCTATTGCATGGATCCTATCGTAGTTAGTTTTGTCTATTTTAACACTCAGATTCTTGTATATATCGTCAATGGTATCTTCTATCATTTGATGCAGGTTCTTGCCACCACGCATATGAATATCGTGTAACACGCTGCAGTGCTATATATTATATTGACCGTCTTCTTGATTTCAAGTTTTTGGTTTAGAAAGAGTATTTCTGTTGCAAACAAAGGCAGAATTTCTATTAGTTCATGAAAAGATTGTTGTTATGTGTCAAATGGATGGATGAATGAATAGGTAGTATAGTTAAATTGTCTCTGTGTATTGGCGGAGGGTATGTTGCCTTTTGATTCTTAATGACACTAAAGTTGCTGCAAAAAAGCTTCTTTTACTAATGTAACTAAGAAGACTTAGAGAGCCGATAAAAACACCTTAAAGGTAGATTAAACTTTATATGATGATGATAAATAATGCTCTTAAGAACAAAGGTATCTCCCGATAACAGGAGCAGTAAGGGAAAATACCTGCGCTCAACTATTAGACGGGAGCGCTCCCCGTTGCTTATTATTATTTAGAAAATTTTTCACTGTCATTGAGTTTGATTTGAGC
>JBQGBZ010000078.1:0-1256 GCA_052038215.1 Nitrososphaera sp. | reverse complement strand
AAAAACATGCTAAAAGATTTAGAGCTTGCCACTGCGACCGCACAGTTAAACGGTGTTACCCTTCCACAAACCGCTCTTGCAGAACAGATGTTTCGTGCCGCAAATAATATCGGTTTTTCAGATCAAGATTATACTGCTATTTACGCATTTTTGGCAAGAATAAATGGACTGTAGGATTCATAACTCAACACATTGTAACGCATTACAAATTGAATAATAATAATCTTTTTACCGAAGGTAAACAAAATATTCGGAATCTGCATAAGCTTTAGTGAATTGATGCACCAGAGGGAATATCTTCAGTTATTGTCAGAAAAACAGGTCTACCATCAGGTCCATCTGCCGCCAAGAGCATGCCTCTTGATACCATATTGCCTATCTTTTTTGGCTCAAGATTAGTGCACACAACCACTGATCGGCCAATGAATTCATCGGGCTTGTAATGTAGAGCTCCTCCAACGGCAAGTTCCCTCTGTTCATTGCCAAGATCGATTATTGCCTTAAAGACCTTCTTCATACCTGGTAGACTTTCAGAATGAATAACTCTGCCTATCTTCAGCTGCACCTTGGAAAACTCTTCGAATGTGATATGCTTTTGTTGTTCTTCTTCCTCACTGCCTCCATTATTCTCACTCATATGAATTGGGAGAGCAAAAGCTCTATTAAAAAAGTTACATCTCATGATCGAGGAAATTGAACTTGGTATTTCATCCAATATCCGGGAAGAAAATTTAGCTTTTGTTACTCCTTCATCAATCTATAATAGTTTTTCGAACCTAATACAAGATATACTCGGGGCTACGCCATGGCTAGTTAACAGAACGTCCTCTCTCTCCCTACTTACGGATCTCACTGATCTTATCGAACTGCTTCATAGCCATAGGCAGGTTGTCAATTAGATCTGTTGCAATCATGTGTAGTCCTGTTCGCTGGAAAGCAAGAGCGCCTGCGATACCGTTAATAGATATCGCTACAATTGCGGCCTCAAATGGCTTCATCTTAGCCAGCAAGCCTGCAGCCAATCCGGATAACACATCACCCGTGCCTCCCACAGTCATAGCTGGCGTCGACCTTTTTATCACTGCGGTCTGTTCACCATCAGATATAATATTGATCGATCCTTTTAGAATAATTGTTAGTCCATGCTCCTTTGCCAAGTTATGCACGTTTGATATCATTTCTTCCTTGGTTGATCCAGGCTCTCTACCAAACAGCCGTTTGTACTCTCCAATATGAGGAGTGACAATTATCCCAGA
>JBQGBZ010000077.1:0-2529 GCA_052038215.1 Nitrososphaera sp. | reverse complement strand
ACAGGTGACTGGCACCTATCAAGGAATAAAGGTATGGGGACCTATTGACCCACCAGGACAATTAGGTATATGGGGTCAAGCGGTAGCCAATGACTTTGACATCTGCGTTGCAGACGGAGCGTGTATTGAAGCCTGTCCTGTAAACGTATTCGAATGGCTTTAAACGCCCGGTCACCCAGCATCTGACAAAAAGGCTTTCATGATAAGAGAAAAAGACTGTATATTCTGTATAGCATGTGAAAACGTCTGTCCGCCTCAGGCAATTAAGATATTCAAAAAAGGCTAAGATTCTGATGTAAGTATCTATAAATATACAGAGAGGTATCACTTCAAAGAGCTAATAGTATGTACGGCTTGGGTGCATTTCTGTATGTTATATTCCTAGCCATTGGCTGGATTTTGATGATATATACGCTCAACTTCTACTACCTTGCATACTATTCTCGCAATAACTTTCGTCATGAAAGGAAACGCCGCCAGAGGGTAGATCTTCCAAAAAATCTGCCAGTGGTGACGATACAACTTCCGCTCTACAACGAAAAGTACGTTGTAAAACGCCTGATAGATGCTGTTTGCAAGATGGATTACCCAAAAGATAAGCTCCAGGTCCAGGTATTGGATGATTCAGATGATGATACAGTTGACTTGATAAGATCAATCGCAAACGAGTACAGGTTCAAAGGATTCGATATAGTCCATGTTCGGCGAAAGGATAGAACAGGATACAAGGCAGGTGCGCTAAAAGAAGGCATAAAACATGCCAAGGGGGAATTTGTCGCGATATTTGATGCTGACTTTATCCCTCCTGTGTGGTTTCTAAAAAGTGCTATTGGACACTTCTATGCAGACCCCAAACTTGGTCTAGTGCAATGCAAGTGGGGCCATGTCAACGAAAATTACTCTTCGCTTACGGAAGCACAGGCTGTAGCGCTTGATCTACACTTTCTGATTGAGCAGAAGGCTAAGAGCCTTACTCATCTTTATATGAACTTTAATGGCACAGCCGGCATTTGGAGAACATCATGCATTGAAGAGGCTGGAGGTTGGCATACCAGCACGCTGGTAGAGGATCTTGATCTCAGCTACAGGGTTCAAATGAAGGGGTGGAGGTGTCTCTTTCTAGAAGATGTGGTAGTCGATGCTGAGCTGCCAGTACAAATGAATGCTGCAAAGCGGCAGCAGTTCAGATGGGCCAAGGGCTCAATACAGGTCGCAGCTAAACTACTAAGCGATCTATTGTTCTGTCGTAACATCCCGATTGAAACCAAGACTCAAGCATTCATACAGCTTACACGACATGCTATGAACCCTCTATTTCTCACTCAGTTCCTAATATTTCCAATGCTCCTTGCTATGGACTACGAGCTTTATTCAGTATACTGGGCTCCATTGATCTCCATAATGATGTATATTATGATGGGACCAGGTGGCTACCTAATTATCATCAACAAGACTTGGAGTGGCGAAAAGTGGCGAGAAAAGGCACAGCAGTTTTTCTTCCTGATGTTCTACTCGACTGGATTATCTGTCAACAATACCGTCGCGGTTTTTGATGCCGTTTTTGGCAGGAAGAATGAGTTCCTGCGGACTCCCAAATTTGGAATTGTCAACAGGAGTGATGAATGGAAAAATAAGGAGTATGTACTTCCTTTCACGAAGACTACCCTTTTGGAATTGTTCTTTGCGATCTATGGATCCATGGCGGTTTTCATTTCAATATTCACAGGAAATTCCCTATATGCTCCTATGATAGCGATCCCAACGATCGGGTTCATTTACGTAGCTTATCTTAGCATTATGCACTCATCATTTAAGAACCAAAAGCAAACTGCACTCCATGACTATACTCCTACAATGACTACTCAGAGACACTCCTCAATCGGCAGAGCTACAACTATGACTGCCCCTGTAGAGAATGCAGACGGCAGTAGAATCTCTGATAACAAGAGAACCATAAGAGCCCTGAACCAGAGATTAGTTGTTTTGGGTATGCTTGCTTTTCTGACAGTGGGTGGGGCTGTTGCTTATTTTGGGTATCAGAATACCATGTACCTTCTTGACAAAGCGGTTGGGTTCGTTACACGAGCAGAGACCGCTCAAACTCCAGAGCAGCTGGCGGCATACATCAAACTGACACAGGATTTGATACCCGCAGAAGGTAATCCTGTGTGGCTCTTTCCTACCACTAAAACTGACTTCGGACTGATTCAAGCCAATCTTGATAGTATAGTACATCGAGCTAATATCGCCTCAGGTATGGATCCCCATAGTGAGAGTTACAATTTAGCGATAATCGACCTTCATCTGTCGGCTGGATCAATCAGGACAAACCTATTAGAAATAATTCCATACACGTACATTACACTAGGCAATATTGTTTTAGCAGCCTCCTGGGTGGCTGCAATAATGACGATATTTACGCTCCTTAAAAAGACTAGGACGGCGAAAACTGCAATCCCGTATAGAACAGTTTAAGGTCAGATACCCTAGTGCTTTCATCATAATGCAGATAGAATTATCATCATCCCG
>JBQGBZ010000076.1:0-1076 GCA_052038215.1 Nitrososphaera sp. | reverse complement strand
CCTTGGAATAGATCTCAAGGACGAGTTATCTAGGTTTCAGATCATAGTAAAGATGCCATATCCCGACCTAGCAGATAAGAAAATCGCCGCTAGAAAAGAACGTGACCCAAACTGGTATACTTGGACTACTATCCTTCGGCTAGTGCAAGCTTATGGAAGGAGCGTCAGAAGTGCAGATGATCATGCTACTACTTACATCTTGGACAGTAGCGCATCATATCTCCTCAAGAGTGCGTTGGACTTGATTCCCCAATGGTTTTCCGAAGCCATTGTACAAACGTAGAACATTTTTATGCCCATCTTTGCCCACAAGATCTGGAAATTTGCCCAGCGATAGGCCAGTTGCGTCCGAGCGGGCTGAACGCTATAAATTATTAGGCATTAATTCAAGCATCCTGGCAACTTTGATACTTGTTTTGCCCGTTCTTTATACAATCGTGGCTTACCCTGACTCATTTACGCTTTCTTGGAACGAGGGCAGAGGAGGATTCTTGTTTGCAATTGCATTTATCGCAGCGGAACTCGTTGGACTGAAATATTCCATTAGTAAAACTCGATTCGTTGTCGTTGCCGCTTTGGCATCGCTCACAATTGCATATTTTGCAGCGTTACAATATGGGTTGTCTAGCTACATCAGAATTGCTGGCGAAGAAATTTACAATGTGTCCCTGGTCGACAGTTGGATGTGGATGTGGGACTTCATAGTTTTGACAACCTTTTTTGCATTTTCTCTCATTTTACTTTTTGGGAAAAATTGGTACAAGATTGCGGCAGCGGGGGTTGTGTACCTAGCGGGAAGTGCGGTTATTCTGGGCCTTGATGCCTTTTTTCCATTCGATTCTCTCGGACCTCTTCAGTTCGTAGTGCCAATATATTTGCAAATTGATCAAGCAGTCATAAATTTTATTGACAAGGCAATCATTAACTTGGGTCCAGCAACAGCTGTGGAGGATTCCATAAACCCAGCTGTAGCAAAAGGCAACCTTCTTGTTTTGAATGGACTCCATGGACCGTTTGCATTACAGGTTTTCTGGCCATCTGCAGGAGTCCACAGCATGATAATTTACTCGCTTGTA
>JBQGBZ010000075.1:0-1677 GCA_052038215.1 Nitrososphaera sp. | reverse complement strand
CAATACTCTTAATATTGCTTGCAGAGATTCTTGTATTCTCTGAATATAATCTTATACTGTTGATAGTCACGGCTGCTATAAGCCCTACTGTAGCAGCGGGTGTTATGGTAGTTTCCTCATATATGCTAATATCGTGGTACCGATTTAATAGGAGCTCTTATGTGGTGCTAATCTTTGCCATAGCATTTTCTATTAACGTCTATGCCTTCACGTATCAAATGATAAGAGACATGTCTGGACTGATGGAAAAAGATCAAACTATAACTCCTCAATCAGAAGTGGTTTACTCTTCAGATACTTATCAGCCAGGTAGTATAGAGATGCTTCTGTTCAATGTATACAAGTACGCTGCGACAGCAAGTTTTCTTCTACTGCTCGTGGGTTCGGCTATCATGCTGCGTCACTATTCAGGCAAAGTTGGACGGTCCAGATTTTGGACGCTAGTTTTGCTGCCCTCATTATACTATGTAATCACTCTGTTAGACACTTTTGGAATCTATACCCCCGAATCGGAATCGGATCTCTTTAACTATTACGTATTTTCATCTCTAAATGGGATAGTCGGAGGAGCTCTACTTGGATTTTTATTCTGGAGTATATCCAGAACAATGAAACCAAACAAAGCTGTTAGCAATTACCTCCTGACTTGTTCATACGGATTCGTCCTACTCTCTATCGCAACTGTAGGGCAAGTTTCGGTAGCGGCCTACCCGCCATATGGCTTTGTGACTTATGCTATGCTGACGCTGTCATCTTACATGATAATCATAGGGTTGTATGCGGCAGCATCTTCTATATCACAGGATGTTAGGCTGCGACAATACATCAAAGATTTAACGAGAAAAGATTCAAGTTTTCTAGCTGCCATTGGACATGCTCAGCTGGAGAAGCAGGTTCAGTCAAAGGCATCCGATTTGGAACAAGTGGTAAAAGAACAAAGAATGGAGCTAGAAAAGAAGTCTGGTGTACAATCTTCAATTCAGGAACAGGACATAAAGCAATATCTACTGGAGGTTCTACAGGAGGTTGACAAGCATAAAGCAGGCGGATAGCTCAAATCAGCTACGGCGATTTCCCTTTTGATTAAGATGCAGCTGCTCCATAATAATTCTATTTGCTGACTATTTATTCACTTGACTGACGTCCTTAGTACGTATGTCTAAATTTTTATTCTGATAGCAGTTATAATACTTGTACTGACTATTGTCACCGGATTTTTGAAGCACAAAGAAAAATTAACTTAACTAAGCACTGGTATAAGCTGCCAGTCACAGTCCACCTCATCGTCACAGGCTCATTTGGATATCTGAGGTTCATGAATTCTTCTGACTAGTTCGTCTGGCCATCGTTCACTCTATGATTAAAGGGAACTTGTTTTGTTGGGTAGCCAGGGAGGACATCTTGCTGAGTAGAGACGTCCTAGCGCAACCACTAGAAATATCGAAGACGAATTCTAGTGGTTAGCCGAGACAAACTCTTACTGTCGCATACGATGAATACTATCCAGTTACATCAATTGGAAAAATGGTGGCGGAGTGACAATGTTTGACTCAGGACTTTTGTGGGGCTCATAAGCACCCATTCTTTGTGTCGAAAAGCGGCAGAGAATACAATAGGCAGCGGTGGACGAGGTCTACAGTGGCAACCGATACTAAGGAACTCATCAAGAATAGAATT
>JBQGBZ010000074.1:0-26867 GCA_052038215.1 Nitrososphaera sp. | reverse complement strand
TCTGGCTGTAGCTGTCAAGTAACAGTTTTACTCCGTTCTGCTCAATGATCCTATCATCCTCATCAGCCTTCTCTTCAAAGCCCATTCCATATGACAGGCCTGCACATCCTCCACCTGAGACATATACTCTTAGGTAAAGATTAGAGTTTCCCTCCTGCTTCATGAATTCGGCAACTTTCTCAGCTGCCTGTGGAGTTATTGTTATTACTTGACTTTGTTGTGCACTTTCCATAACCTATTCCGGGTCATTTTAGTATAATAACTTTTTCCTTGCTCATAGCTTAGCTTCTGCGGTCGCTTCAACTTTCGGCTGTTGCTGTTGCTGTTGCTGTTGTTGCTGTTGTTGTTGTTCATCCTTCTTTTGCTCTGCAGGAGCTTGGTAACTCTCTATGAACTTTATATTTTTGATTGCAGGAATAAACTTAAAGATATCATTTGCGACAGCTCGTTTGACTATTTGTAGGCCTTCGGCAAGGTATGTATCGTCAGGAAGCTGAATCTCTAAATTAGGAATTGCCAGATTGACCTGGAGTTTGCTTTCATCCACACCCATTCTTCTCTTAACCAGAGCACTTACTTTTTCGCTGTCAGATTCAAGCTTTTTCAACACATTTGCATCGTATAACAGCGTCTTGCCTGCAAATCTGTGATTGAAATCGACTTGTATCCTGCCTGAGCCAACATATCTCACAATGGCACGTCTGTTGTCAATCTCAATTTCGTCGCCAACTCCAACTTCGTCTGCCTTATCGCCAAGTTTTCGCTGAGGGATCATCCTAATCTTGGTATCGTCTCTCTTTCCAAAGGCTTTTTCTGGAGGTACTTCGATGTTAAGTTTATCGCCAACATTGGCATTGGATAGAGCATCGTCTAATCCTTTCAGGACCCAACTTTCGCCAACAGACACAATCTTTGGTTCATATTTGTGAGTTGGATCATAAAGGTTGGTTTTCTTAGCTTCTTCTTCTTGCGTTGTATCAAAAATGTCGTTAGTATCTTTAACTCTAGCAGTATAATCCACCAATATTAGAGACCCCTTCTCTAAAGGCATAGAAATCCGCTTCTGTTCTACCTTATATTAATCTTGATAGATTATTAAAAATTCGTGCCAGCGTCATTTAGCCAAGTGCCTTTAATCGATCCATTGCCACTGATGTGGCTTCAACGTTTGTATTGATCCCAAGCATGTTCATTGCCGAAGCGATAGACGATATGGTTCTCATAACATGGTAGCGACCGACCTCGCCCATTGAGCCAATCCTGAATACCTTGCCCTTCAGGTCGCCAAAGCCTCCTGCCACCAGTACTTTGAATTCATTTGACAATAGTCCGCGGAATTTCTTATCATCCATTCCTTGCAGGTAATTAATTGCAATTATCATATTGCTTCTTGCATCCGGTTTGGCAAAGGGAGTGAGGTCGAGCGAGCCCAAGCCTGCATAGAAAGCCTCAGCACATATCTTGTGCCGCTTTATTCTATTATCTAAGCCCTCTTCAATCACAATGTCTAGAGCTTCTCTAAATGCGTGGTAAAGTGGCAGTGCAGGCGTAAAGGGAGTTTCGTAATGCTCCTCATAATATTTGAAGTAACGCTTTAAATTCAAATACTGTGTCGGCGGGGGATTTTCTTGCATGTGTTTCTTCGTGCGTTTGTTTATCGATATAGGAGCTACACCTGGCGGAGCGGAGAGAGCTTTTTGCGAAGCGGTCACACAAATGTCAATGTTCCATTTGTCTACTGGCAACTCGTCCCCTCCAAGTATTGAAACAGCGTCCGCAATAAAGTAAGCACCCTTTCTTGTCGCAAGTTCACCCAACTTGTCCATGTATCTTATTGTAGTTCCAGTAGACGTTTCATTATATACTGCGTAAATGGCTTTAATGTCTCTGTGTTTTTCAAATGCTTCCTCAAACTTGTCATAGGGTGGGTTCTCTCCAGGAGGAGCGCTTATTCTGATGGCCTCTCCTCCCCAGCTGTCAATAAGATCAGCAAGCCTTGTGCTGAACTCACCATTAACTGGGATTACTGCTTTATCTCCTTTCTTAATGAGATTAATAACAGATGCTTCAACAGCTCCGGTACCTGAAGTAGTAAGTAGCACAATATCATTTGAAGTCTGGAAGACCTTCTGAGTTTTTTCAATTATCTCTTTATATAATATACGAAAGTCATCACTTCTGTGGTTTATCATAGGCGCAAGCATTGCGTTCATGACTCTATTCGGGACATTCGTTGGACCGGGGAGCATCACCAGATATTCCATATAATCTCGAAAAATCCAGGAGAGTCCGCCATATTTAAATTAAATTAAAATAAATGCTGTCTAGTAAGGCTTTATTAAACTAAAGGCTAGGATTCTTCTTCAGGTTGTCAATCAAAGAGCGCCGTTCGACCATTTTGCAGTATGCAAAAAAAGCAGAGCGTTGTCCCGTAGTTGCAGCATTTGAGCCCGAAAATGTATTCTATCTCACGGGTTTTTGGGGCGAAGCCATTGCAGTATGCATGGATGACAACACAACAAAGTTGATCACACCCAAATTAGAATATTTAAGAGCTGAAAAGACTTCCTTTGACTGTGAAGTAATTGTTACTGAAAGGGGAAGTGAACTCCTTTCCACATTTATTTCACTAGTAAAAAATAGCAAAGTGTGCACCGACTGCAGTGATTACTATAGTCTAGACTCAATTCGCAAACAAGGCGGCGACATTTTAGTAAATACAGATCCGTTCTTTCTGACACGCAGAATAAAGGATCAAGCCGAGATCAAAGTTATATCAAAAGCGGCCAAGATACTGGATAAACTATATGAAATATGCGAAGAGGAAATGAAGGTAGGTCTATCTGAGCGCGATCTTCAGGCAAATCTCATTTACGAGGCAATGAAAATGGGTGCAAATCCTCCATCATACAAGTCTACACTAAATCCTCTAATCGTTGCAGGAGGTCCGAACAGTGCACTGCCACATGCTGAAGTAACAGACAGAAAGTTCCGCAAAAGAGATGTGATAGTGGTCGACCTTACACTCCGACATGCTGGCTACATTGCTGATGCAACAAGAACATTTGCCCTTGGCTCTGCGACCAAGGAGATGAATATGGTCTACGAGATAGTGCAGGAGGCCCAAAAAATAGGTCTCAAAACGGCAAATGCAGGCGTGACCTGTGGTCAGGTTGATGCGGTATGTAGGAACTTGATAGCGGAGCGTGGATATGAGAAACTATTCATCCATTCAACCGGTCATGGAATAGGTCTTGATGTTCACGAGCCTCCTTGGCTCAGAATGAAAAATGACGAAGAGCTTAGAGCAAACATGGCTGTCACCATCGAACCAGGGGTATACATAGAGAATAAATTCGGTGTAAGGATAGAAGACAGCGTAATTATAAAAGATGGCAAGCCAGAGGTGCTTAACAAGTTTACAAAAGATCTTCTTGTTCTCTGACATACAAAAAGACTAGATTCTCTCTATGCATCTTTTTGACCTCGTTATAAGCTAAGAATAGGGATAGAGATTTTTATAGCAACATCATGATCTGCCTTCTTTCGGATAGATCGGGGATTGATGCTAGATTATATCAGTCGATCTAGATCTCCCTTTTGAAATCAATGCTCTTCTTTGAATCTGTTAGATGGTAATGTTTAAGACAGCACTGATCCCTGAGGCGGCATAACTCTTTTTGCTCATCTCATAACTTCAATACAAAAAATTGTCGGCCCTTAATCTTGACTACATTAAACCTGACATCATATAACAGGAAAGATGCAGGTGTCAACATTGCCACTGTGGCAATACAATAATGGAATTTATCATTAGAAAAGGAGAATTTGCTATTGAGAGTCAGATAGATTAAGACAAATGTCACTCTGATAATCAGCATAAGAAGAAGTAAAGATGCAAAGAAATAGTAGAGTCCAGCAAGAACGCTGATTATTCTAAAAATTCCATTTGGTCTAAGCTATTGATATAAGATCATTTGTTCCGACTCTTTGCTGTTAATTCAGCCACAAGCTCCAGCAGTCTTTGAGCAACTTGTACCTTGCTCTTAGGAGGCAGGTGTATAACTTCTTTGTTCCTATTAACAATGAACACTTCATTTCTATCAGATCCAGGCTCAGAACCTTTTCTGCCTAGGTCATTTGCCACAACAATATCCGCATCAGACTCTTTCAGTTTTCTGTATGCCTTTTCTATGAGATCGGAGTCTGATACACCGTAGTCTGCCTTGAATGCAACGAGAAATGTGTCCTTACTTTTATTTTTCACTTGATCAATTATTTTCCTTGTAGGAACAAGTGATAACTCGATCTTGCCTAACTGTGTGGCGATTTTTTTATCTGATTTTTTTAATGGCGCAAAGTCTGCAACAGCAGCAGTCATTATGACAACGTCGTACCGATTCGATGATATCTCCGAAAGAACCGCCTTATACATTTCTTCACCTGTACTTACATGGACTATTTTGCCACCTGCGGGATTCATGATTCCGTGACCATAAACTAGCGTAACCATTGCGCCCATCCGCTCTGCCTTCTGTGCTATTGCAATGCCCATCTTGCCCGAGCTCAGGTTAGTCATGACCCTTATTGGGTCAACATATTCAACGGTGCTTCCAGCAGTAACAAGTATTCTCTTACCTGATAAAACATTCCTATTGTAAAGGACTGAAATTGTGGTATTTAGTATATGCTCAGGATCTGCTACTTTTGCCTTGCCTGCCTCCATTTTGGGCTCTACGAATGTCATATGCTCTCTTAATTTGCTGACATTTTGCTTGACAAATACATTCTCATACATGGCCTCATGCATTGCAGGTGCTACTATTATAGGGATCTTGCTGCCGAGTGCAACACTAAGGATTGACGTAACAGGTGTATCATCAATACCTGCTGCTACCTTGCCAAGAGTGTTGGCCGTACATGGGTAGACAATAACAATGTCTGACATATCATAATCAGCTAACATAATGTGCTCCAAATTGCCAGTCAACTTGGTGACTACATCATTCCCTGTGGCCCATTTCATTATTTCAGGATTGAGCAGCACTGATGCAGTTGATTCCGTCATCACCGCATAAACATCTGCACCGTGTCGCATCAAAAGGCGTGCTAGGTCAATTGCCCGGTAAGCAGCAATACTTCCCGTAATGCAAAGTACTATTTTCTTACCTTCAAGTTCAGTTCCTTGTGTTCCAAGGATGTCTTTTGAAGGGTGAACTCCTCTTCTTGCTGTCATACTCTTCTTTCATTCTTCCACTTGTCTAGCTCCTTCGCATCCATATGAAATGTGTTAGATTCCCCTGGAAACATACCAATTTTGATCTCATGATTATAGCTTGAAACTGCATCAAATATCTCCTTGTTAAGTTCTGCATATCTTTTTACAAATTTTGGTCGAATGTCTTGATAAATGCCTAACATATCATGCAGAACAAGCACCTGACCGTCGCAGTTAGGACCTGATCCTATGCCTATCGTTGGAATTGACACGCTCTTAGTTATTGCATCTACCACTTCGCTTGTAACCATCTCAAGAACAATGCTAAAGACGCCTGCCTTCTCAAGGATAATAGCGTCTTCAATTAGCTTGTTTGCTCCTTCTTTTGTCCTACCTTGCAATTTGTAGCCTTCCCATAGTGATGATGTCTGATGTCTGAGTCCAATGTGACCCATAACAGGTATTCCTGAATCGATTATCGCTGTCATAGTATCTACAATTTCAGAACCTCCCTCAAGTTTGACTGCATCACAGCCCGATTTTATCATCTTGATCGCATTTTCAACTGCCACACTTGGATCTACCTGATATGAACCAAACGGCATATCGCCAACTACCATTGCACGCTTGGTTCCCCTTGCTACTGCACTACAAAATATCATCATTTCTTGCATCCCTATAGGCACTGTGCTTGAATAACCCAATACCACCATTGCTGCGCTATCCCCCACAAGCAAAATGTCAATCCCTGCACTATCACATATTTTCGCAGTAGAATAGTCATACGCTGTAAGGACAGAAATTTTTTCTTTCCCTTTCTTAGATATTATATCATTTACGCTGAATTTTGACCTACCCTGCAATTATTAGATTTCTCCTTTCATAGTCTTGATTGAATCTTGGAGGTTCTTCCTATTGTCAAAATTATCTACGATTTTTTTTAATGATTTAGAACCTTTGAGCTTTCTTGCGGCTTCTATTAATGACGGCAAAGCTCTTTCTATATTATCAACAATCGTGATATTTGCAGCCTTAGATGTCCTCGATAACGGGTTAAGGTCGATTGCGATCACATTCTTGTTCATTTTTACAAGTGCCTCTGTTCGATCACCATCTTCAAGTGGAACCAAGACAGTGTCAGCGGCATAGATGCCATCAGGATCAACTCGCCTGCGCTCACTGTGCAGCTCAGGAATTCTTGCTGATGCTGTTGAGCCTACTCCTAATACCTTTTTTGCCCCATATAGCTCAAGTTCTGCTTTGATCGCCTTCTCGCGCTCCTCTGTTCTATAAAAGATGTTGACCTCAATATTCGCCATTGTCACTTTTGCAAGCTCCACCACTGCATCTGGGCACAAGGCAGCAGTGTTGCCGTTTACAGAGATAACGGACCGGCTTGAGAGCAACAGTAAAGCTGCAGCTGCATTAATCGCCAGTTTAGCAGTCTCTGTGGTGCGCTCGCCAAGTAGATAATCGTATGCCTCTCCCCTTCCATGAGCAATTAGACCCTCGGGCGCCACTAGGCCTCGCCTGAAGCCGCTGACTAGCATCTCACGGATGTAAAGAGACTTGGCTCGAGGATGATCTGGCGGTATAGCAATGTGGCTTATATTCAAATTTAGAGCACTCTTGCCCCAGTCATATCTATGTTACATACAATAAGAGTGCCGCCAAATTCCATGAGCGAATGTACTGCCTTAGCTGCCATATCCTGTGAAACGACGGTGAAAACAGTCTGACCAAAAAGTGCCACGCTTGATTCAATTCCTCTTGTCTTGAGAGCTGCTATTGGTCCCTTGCATCTGCCTTCAGTGAGACCTAATGTCTCTGCAAAATTGTGCGACATTTTGAGAAACTCATCAATACTTTTTGACGCCGATAATTTGGTTAACATGGCGCCTCCAAGGCCGTTTATTTCATTCATACGGTTTGTGAGAAATGATTTTGTCAAAATTGGAGCAAGGCAGAGAATTATAGCTTTATAGTCCTTATTCAGATCAATCTTGCTAACAGAACCTATACCTGGTGCCCCTGCGCCTGTTCGTATCTCAAATCCTCCTGCAAACTCAGCTATCACTGTGCCGAGACCTGTATTGCAGGCAATCTCTGCATGGTGCGCTATTTGTGCTGCTTGAGTTCTATCGAAATCTGCATCAAGTGCTCTATTTAGTGCATATGAGAGACTAAGAGCAGCGGCACCACTTGAGCCAAGACCAAACCCAATTGGGATTTCCACATCGTGATGGACGCTTATAAAGTAAGGTCTATCTGCAAATTTGAGATATTCCTCCACGACCCATTGTGAAACTTCTGCATTGTGACTCTTAACGCCGTTGATCCAAATCTCATACCCTGGTTTTGAAGTATCATAAACATGGACAGTTGTTTCTATGCCTTTATCAATAGAAAGTCCTGCCCCCTTGGAACCTCGATGCGTAGAAGGCAAATCAGAAATATCATACGGCACCTCGAAAAACCCTGTTATGTGACCTGGACTGAACGCTTTTGCTACCGCTATCTGCTCTCTAACCAGGTCTGTTGCCATATCTGTGTTTATAAATAGCGAAAATATAAAAATAATGTTTAATTAGTTTAAATGCATTTAAACAATCCATGGCACGCTATGCGAGAAGATTACAACAAATCGGTAGTAGCATTCTAGTGTCGCTGCCAAGCATCTGGATCAAGAACAATAATCTCAAGAAAGGAAGCATCGTGCCAGTGCATATCAATCGTGACAACTCTATATCGATATTTCCTTCACAAGACGATATTGCAGACAAGACAAAGGAATTGACAATTCCCTATTCCTCGGTACCGATGGATATGCTGGTCAACCAAGTATACGGTGGCTACCTACTTGGCTACGATATGATTACGATCAAAGCTAGCTTGCAGATCTCATTTGAAGATGCTGATCGAATTAAGAAGGCTATACGAAAACTTGTCGGCCTAGAAATCGTAGATGAAGATGGTTTTCATATAGCAGCTCAATTCTTACTTGATGCAGATACACTTGATGCTGAAAAGATACTTCGCCGTATGAGCGCAATAGTTGCAGGCATGTACCGAGATATGCTTGAAGCTATAAAGCTAAAACAAAACAGTAGCATTCGTAAAGTAATAATCGGCAGGGATGACGAAGTCGACCGACAATATTTCTTGCTTGTTAGGCTGATCAGAAGTGCTATGATGGATCAAAAACTAGCAGGCAAGCTCAACCTAAGCAACATTGACATCCTTGACTACAGGATAGCAGCTAACCTTCTTGAGAGTGCTGGGGACTATATTGTTGATCTTGCAAACTCAATAGATCTTTCATACATCAAAGTTGCTGACAAGATAGTCGAGGCTGGAGTGCTTGTGGAAAAGATGCATGAAAACTCAGTTGCTGCTTTTGTAAACAAGAATAGATCAGAATCAAATGCTATCGTCAAGATGTACGATAATTTTATGGAAATTAAGAATTCAATTAAGAACAGTGCAGATTCAAAGAGTCTAGAGTCTACAATTGCATTACTGAACCTCATATACTCGATGGATAAGATAGCGCGCTGCTGGGTTGATGTTGCGGATTTGGTTAAGCCTCTGCACCTTACAGCTCCTCTCAAAAACGCATAACTGCATGGTGCAGAAATAGAGAAGATGCTCTACATCACAAGAGAAGAATATTGCTTCCATTATCTACATGAGAACAACAATTTTACCTCACAGGAGCAAAAACCTCATTTTAGAGGGTGAATCAATAACTAAAGAGGAGCTGCAGAAAGTAGGTCGCTAAATACAAAGACCTTTGTAGTCTATTTCCACTTCAAAGGACTGATAGCCTGCTGCTTTGACCTGAGATGCTATCTTCGCACTCTCCATCTTGTTCGCTGCAAGGGCAATCACAGCTCCTCCTCCTCCTGCTCCTGTTATCTTGGCTCCTATGGCGCCAGCTTTATTGCATAAATCTATTATCTTCTGTGCCTTGTGGTGAGATACACCGATCTGCTGAAGGATTATTTGGTTCTCATTCATGAGCTCGCCTATCTTGTTATCTTTTCCAGATTCTATGGCAGTCCATGCTTGCAAGCAAATCTCACTAGCCTGCTTTGCGAGGCTTTCGAAGAGTGTCTCATTTCTGTCCTTGAATCTCTTGACGCCCGACACAAGGTCTGAAGTGTAGTGTCTGATTCCAGTGCTGGCAACGACAAGCGAAAGCGACTCATTTGCTTTTATGTTCTTGAAGTCTTTTGATTTGCTGCAGTAATGTATCAGTCCACCAAAGGTGCTGACATAGCAATCCGCGCCTGAAGTTCTCTTGTGAATTTGTCTCTCTGACTCGATCGCAAGTTCGCACACTTGATGCCTGCTTGTATTTTTTTGGAAAAGGGAATTTACAGCAGCCACCGTCGCAACACATGAGGCAGCAGACGATCCAAGGCCTATGCCTAGAGGTACTCTTGAAGAAATGTTAATCTCTATCCCAGTCTTTTTCTTATTTCTCGTCAATAAAACCTGTATGATAGCTTCATAGAGGGGATCCAGGATTGCCTTTGCTCTACTTCCACCTTCAAGAGGATTAAAACCTCCATTGTGCCAGTATTCGCCGACAACCCCAATATCGGAACTAATAATTATCCTGTCTTCTTCATGTGATAAAATACGGGCATCAACGGATATGCGCTTGTTTATAGCAGCAAGTATAGCTGGGCCTCCGTACACAACAAAGTGTTCGCCAAACAGGATTACCTTAGCTGGTGCAGACGCCTTGGCCTGATTCATACGAACACTATCGAAGAGTATCCCACTACCGCGCTGACGTCTCCTGTAACATCTCCACTTGTTGCGTACTTTAGAAGCTCTCCTCTTGTAGCACCAAGGTTTTTAGCAGCTACCATCATTGTAGCAATCGCCCCGTAGCCACATGCAGAAATGTTCATCCTCTCAAGGATAGTGTAAAACCTGTTAACATCAAGTGAAAGTATTGTCTTTATCAGCTCTCCATCTTTTTTATGAGCTTCGCTATTTTGTTCATAGTGTGTAAAGTCAGATGATGCTAATAGTAGAGTAGAATCAAGGGCACCCATTTCCATTATTGTTTGTGATATTGCATTCCCAAGGTCAAGAGCTATATCTCTATTTTGAGAAACTAATACAACTGGCACAATCTTGAAATCTTGTTTGACATACTGCAAGAACGGCAATTGAACCTCCAAACAATGGTCTCTGCTGTGGGCATAGTCGTCAAAGTCAAGGGCAGCAGATCTCCTTTTTATTTCGTCCGCCATCTGAGAATTGACTTGTACCTCACCTAGTGGTGTCTCCCATGAGCCATCTCTCATGCCAGCCACCCAGGAGCCTATGCCATAGTGGTTTGGACCCACCATTATGACGTCCCGAAAATTTACTGTTGCTACTTCGTAAAAGCCGTTTGCAGCAACTGCTCCCGAGTAAATATAGCCTGCATGGGGTGATACTATGCCATAGATTTTTCGGTCTTGATTATTGGCCGATAGAGTTGAACTCCGAACCTTGCCCGGACCAAAGCGCTGGTTGCTAAAAGATTGGTCAATTAGCGCTCTTAGCTCCGTGGCGTTGTCGGGATAAAACATGCCTGCGACGGCTGTCGCCCTCTTTGTCAAGATACTTCTCCATTAGATCGAAACTAAATCAAGTAATATAATTGATAGTTCTGTCGAAAAGACGTCACCTACTAGTCTCATCATCTTGCAACGGTTAATTTCAGCGGCTTCTGTTCTTGCAATTTAATAGGAGATCTTTCGCACATACAGACGACATATTTTGGCTACAATTTTTTCTATCTGAATAAAATCACATATCAAACTCTATCTGATCTAGTCCAAACTTGAGAACACATGGAACACCATTGATGGATAAGGAAACATAATCCAAGCAATACTTATTCCCAAAGATGTATTTCAGGACACGACAAAAGTGTTGATACTAAAAGCTTACTGAGAAAAGTCCTTTGCAGAATATGTAAGCGAGATATATCGATAATTGCTCAGAGATTTTGCTATTCTCTTACAGCTTTCAAGAGATATGAATTTAAGTTATGGTCATGCGAACACTAAAGGTTGTAAATAGTATCTATAATTCAAATTTACGCGTATTACAGTTGATTCCGAGAATTGGAGTATCATCTTTGTCTGGCCTTTTCTCCTCGAATAATTGCAGTGGCTCGGGTAGGCTATTGCGTGAGAGGCCGCACTGCAGCATCTATAGTGTACGTGACAGTGAATGGTTCAGAGCTTCGTTTATGAAAGACTAGTCCACTTCCTGTAAATTCAAATGTGCCAGATGAAGTAGGAACATCTCCTGTGATTATATTATTATCAATTATGCCTGTAAGATGAGAATAGGTTATGGTCGTACCATTTATTACTGCAGTGGGAGGCTGTCCATGCGCTTCATCCGGCAGCTGGTCCGGCCTGAAGACATGTAATATCTCTACTTCTATCGGCTTGCTTGCTGTAAATGTGACTTGACCGGTATAGATCTTGCCATCATCTCTTATTGGCAGTGCAAATACTACTGCGTGAGGAAGATTACCTGTATGAGCCACAGGAGCAGCCCTAGACATCGAAGTCTCTTGTGTCCTAATAATTTCTTCATTCTGCTGTTGTGCAATTGCCTGAGTTTTCAATCCTAACTCAGAAACAGCAGGTGCAATTGAGAAAGCAATGCCAATAGCCGACAGAATTATCGTCATGATCCTTGTTGATCTGACAAATTTATCCATCTACAGTCATTCAACTTCGATAATGATATAGGTTCCGCACTACACTGATCTCCGTATGGCCTATCATCACCAGTCTCGCCCTGTATGCTATCGCCATCTCCTCCGCCACGTACAACATCATCGCCTCCATGAGCCAAGATTTGGTCCCATGTGAATGCTCCTTGGATGGTATCACGTTCCTCTGTTCCTTCGCATATGGCTCCATTGCCATCACATTGTATATTACCAGCCCATACAGTCATTGCAATGTTTGGTTATTTGGATATTTCACAAAAATTCGTGCTTAGTATCACCAGCGAGCACCCGAAGATTGAACAGTGTCATCAGAACCGATACATTTTCTCATTTAATTATTACTTTCATCTGCCCGCACCAGGTAGACCCAATACTTTAGTTGGCGATCGATAGTTGCTTTCCATCACAACCCCTTCGCTTGTCCTAACCTTCACGCTAGTGGTGTTGGTTTCAGGTTCTGGATAGAAATAGTACGACTGCCCGGGTTCCAAGAATGGCTGCTTCTGAACATCGTTTTTGCCAAGCTCAACTATTATTCCAGTTAACTGTTGTGTACCAACATTGGTCATCCTTATCCTATATTGAACGCCTACATCTGTAACGTCCCTTGTCGCATCGATTTCAAGAGCATAGGGCGATCTGTTGGCCTGCTGGTATGCAAGATAGACTGCGATAGCAACACCTGCAGCAATTGCGACAGCAAGTACGCCCCTATGCATATGACAGAGTCTTATTTAGACAAAGATGATAATAAAAGCAGCAACATTCCGCCTTCTTGCAAAACTATAAACCTGCTATTTGCATCATACATGTCTTTCTACTCTGACCTTTGTCGATCGTCTGTCGGATCATCCAATCCAAACTTGGACTACGTTAGTTCCTCAACTAATTTTGTTTCAAAGTCATCGATTGAAGCTTTTTCTAACATTTCGCTGTCAGACTTGAGGGCTCCCTGTTTTTTGAGAACCTCTCTGGCTAAAAGCCAATATACTGTTGCAAGAGCCTTACGTCCACGATTGTTTGCAGGTATTACCAAGTCAACCTTTGAAGTAATATTGTCGCTGTTGGCGATAGCAATAACCGGTACTCCTGCTCTTGTGGCTTCAAGTACAGCTTGCTGATCTGCCTGAGGGTCTGTTACAACAACAATTTCTGGTTCCATATAATCTGGAAGCGATGGATTCGTAAAAGTGCCCGGCATGAAGCGGCCCAGAATGGGGGTTGCACCGGTAATTTCACAGAACTTTTCAACTGGAGTCTTTCCATATTCCCTAGCAGAAGTAACGGCAACCCTGGCAATATTTGCTCTGCCGATGAATTTTGCAGCAACATCAACTCTTGCTAGGGTCTTACTAATATCTAGAATGTAAAGGCCTTCTGGGTTGGCCTTGACTATGAACGGTGTCATAAATTTTGTCTTGACTGGTGTGCCTACGCGTATGCCTGTAGAGAGAATCATTTTTTCTAAATTATCGGTCTCAATAGCTTCCTGACCCTCTGGAGATTCTTCTATTGGAGCGCTCTGCTCCTTAATGTTGGCGTCCGAGTTGTTGTTATCATCCTCTGATATACTCATATAGGCTACGCAGAGGACAGTTTTGCCAAACCTTCTATTAAACCATACGAAGGCGGTAACCGAGCATACTTCAAAAACCTGTTGCATCCTGCGTGGTGTTGTTGTTGTTCTAGGTCGCGTGGCCGGAACATACTGGTAACTCTTAGACACATTTTGCTATCGCTACGCGACTGTTAACTTCGATGAATGTCGCATTAACTTAGAGCGATAGAATAAGAGATTATTGAATCGGCAAAGACCCAACCTTTAACAGCAACATTTTGTAGTCGGGTACTTATGGACTCAAGTAATGCAAAGAAAGTTGTTCTCTCCTATCTTAAGGCTCTGAATGATCAAGATTTCAAAGCAGCTAGAAGCTATCTGAACGATAACATGACATTTCAAGCTCCTATTGCGTCGCACAATAGCGCTGACGCATACTTCAAGGAAAATGAGCGGCTGCGGTCAGAATATGGGATTAAGAAAGTCTTATATGAAGTTAAGAAGGTCTTTGTGGATGGCGACGATGTCTGCGTTTTCTTTGATTTTAATATAGGATCTGTAACCTTGTTTGCATGTGGATGGTTTCACGTGGATAATGGGAAAATAAGTTCGATTAGAGTAGTATTTGATCCAAGACCTATTGTTGAATTGTCTGCCAAGAAATAGTCAGTATCAGCTCTGCATTTTAACGCAGCAGCTATCTCTGCCGTTTGCTAGCCAGTTGAACCCTTGTACCCTCAATATATCACAAATCTTGCATCTTTTCAATTAAATCATTCCTTGGATGTATTACAACCAGACTATCGAAAGTCAACTACCACAACCGCCGAATGAAGAGAGCTAACTAGTCAAAGGTACCCTATGGTTTGATTTAGGTTGGTGATATAATGGGAGAGTCTAGTTAATCTATTGCTGAAATTGCGGCACTATCGGATAGATCCCAACTTTCTTCATGTAACTTTTGGACACAATCTTGGGTAAATATTATTGTTATTATGCAAGGCTTAAGTCATTATTTCTAGTCGGAACACATAAGTCTGGTTCAGATCTTTCGAAGAATTCGAATACTAATGCTTTGTCAGAATTTCTTGCAAAGCACCTTGAAAGCAAACAGGTCGAAAGCGATATTGTCCATTTAGCTGACTACAACATCCTACCGGGGGTCTATATTATTGTCAACAATGACGATTGGCCTATGATTTTTGCTAAGATTTTAGCATCAGATATAATCATTTTTGCAACGCCTGTATGGTGGGGAAACCAATCCACGCTCATACAAGGGGTTATCGAGCGGATAGATGAAATCCATGATGAAATTATGAAGAGTGGAAAATCAAAAATGACAAACAAGGTTGCAGGGATAGTTGTGACAGGCGATTCCGATGGTGCTGAGCATATCATAGGTAACTTTGCCAACTTCTTTATCGGGCTAGGCTTTACTGTCCCTCCTTTTGGAACTTTGACGGTCTTGTGGTCTGGACTCCGAAAGCATTCTGACAAGAGTAAACAAGAGATATTGAGATATTATGAAGACACCTACTCTTCTACTGCAGATAAGGCCGCGCAAAATTTAGCATTCATGGCTAATTTGCCAAAGCAGAACCATTTTCTAGACTAAGATATTTCCAAAGTGATAAAAATGAAAGCTAGCATAACCTGCTTCCTTTGTATCGAGTCTAAATTTTGACGGCTTTGTCAGATCACTTTCTGAATGAAGAATATACTTTCAATAATGAAGGTAAAACTCTGGTCTTAGATTCAGATGAATTATATCCAAATCTCAACGCGGACGGCAAGAATTATCATTCAGTATCAATATTTCAAATGGATGATTCTGCTAGGTGTCCATATCGTAGGCCATTTTCCAAAACCTATACTCTTGGTTGCAAGCAGCGCAAAAACTCCTCTCCATGATCGATTTCTTGGTTCTATCGGCAGTGAGATAAAGTTGGCCGAGGACGGCTTTAAGATACTCGACCTGTTGCTGGGATTCCTGTGAGGCATAAAATTCAGCCCATCTCAGATACAGTCTATTTGTGATTTTGTTTTCTCTGTAAGAAGTCCGTATTTCCTGGGCTATTTGGAGATATGACCAAGGGCACGGAGCCATAGCTGACACCTTTCCCTCTATGCTAGTGTTTTCTGAGAGTTTTCTCAGAAATGAAATATATTTTCTTGTTGCTCTTGCTGGGACCATCATTTCAATATCCTCTTGTGATAGCCCCAAAGATCCCAACAGTTGCTTTTGCATCTGCATCTCATGGTTTACAGTACTTTGATGAAGATCTGCAAGCCATGTCTTGAACGACGGGTTTTGAACTGCATCTCTTAATTTCAACAAAAACGAGCAAAATTCCTTCAGAAAAGCGTGATCTTGCTTTAGATAGAATATGAATTTCTCTATGGGAAGAGTTTCGGATGCCATCTCTGCTATGAACTTATTGCTACTATAATTCAAGAGCAAATTCCACTCAGCAATACAAGACTGCTTAAGATTTTCTGCTATTCTTGAATAAGGCAAGACTGCTGTTCTCCTTACCAAAGTTACACCAGTCATTTGTAATTTTCTTGTTGATCTCGAAGTTGATCCACGCGTGGCATGATTAGTACAGCGCATTTAGGTCCTGTCTTTTCGGAACCAAATACATAATATAGGATCAGAAGTAGCAAGAGCCGCCTCCCATCTTTTCGTAATATTTCTGATGAAACTCCTCAGCCTTGTAAAATACAGCGGCAGGTACTATTTCGGTCACAATCCTGTTGCTAAACCTTTCAGATTTTTCGAGTTCTTCTATTGATCTTCTTGCAGATAGTTCCTGCTCGGGAGTATGATAGAAAATCACAGATCGATACTGTGAGCCGACATCTGGTCCTTGTCTATTCCTTGTTGTTGGATTATGTATTGACCAGAACACCTTTAAAAGGTCTTCATAAGTTATCTCTTCTGGGTTAAACTGCAGTTGGATTGCTTCTGCATGTCCAGTCAAATCAGTACAGACATCTTTGTATCTGGGGTTTGCCCATCGACCGCCAGTGTATCCAACCATCGTTGACTTGACACCCTTTATCTTGCTAAAGGATTCCTCAACTCCCCAAAAGCAGCCAGCTGCAAAGGTCGCTAGCTGAAGAGTTTTGATTTTATTTTCACTCATATATGATGTATTTACTGGCAATTTTTGAATTAATATTTTTTTCCAGATCTATACCAAGTTCATTCAGCTGAATAATGCAAGCAACCAGAATTTTGACTTATTACATCATATACATATTCTAACGCAGAATACATTTCTTTTTCTATTACTACCATGTTAATAGACATATGACTCCTCTCCGATCAATTAATCTTCTCTTATACAAGGCCTAAATAATTCATTCATGCAGTTAGAGCATGAATAAGAAAGGTATAATCGTTATAATCATAATTGCTGCAATTGTAATTCCAGTTGGCATCTATACGATATCTCCATTGTTCATAAATACGACCATTGATGAACCTCTTCCAACTAGCAACAGCGCTACCGACTTACAGAAATTCCAACAATTCATGTCAATGAACAATGAGCAGGAAAGAGCAGAAAAAGGACAGCAGATGGCCACAGAAGAAAAGAATGCTATACTCAGAGGTGCTGCTCAGACTAATAGCAGTATCGTTAATGAGAATATGACAGAGGCAGCAGCACCTACTTTAGGACCCACGTCTTTGCTAACAGGAGAATTTGTCGGTGTCAACGACGGAATACATAATGCTGAAGGTATGGCAAAGGTGATTCAAATAGATGACGCCAGCAGCATGATCTTGGGACTTGAGAATTTCAAAGCTACAAACGGGCCTGACTTGTATGTCTACCTAGCAAGCGACAGTAGCGCATCCGATTTTGTGGACCTTGGCAGGCTTAAGGGCAATATGGGTAACCAGAATTATGACATACCATAAGGTGTAGACTTTTCAATATATAATAGCGTGCTTATCTGGTGTAAAGCATTTTCAGTGCTATTTGGCAGCGCTGAACTTCAGCCTCAATAGCTCAATGATATTTGAGCCTATTTTAGAAATTGGAAAAGATCTGGACTAAACTTGGAAATATCTTCTAATACTAAGGATGAGATCTCCTACTTGTGGGGGAGAGATAAAAAATATGACCAAGGAACCAAGTAAAATCATATCAAAGACTTCCGAAGAATGGAAGCAAGAGTTAACAAAAGAGCAGTATGAAGTCTGTAGGCTAAAAGGTACGGAATATCCATTTACAGGTAAGTATTGGGATTGCAAAGAAGACGGCACATACTGCTGTATTTGTTGTGGCAATGAGCTGTTTGAGTCTGAAACAAAATTTGAATCTGGAACAGGATGGCCAAGTTTCTGGGCGCCAATCAACCCACATAATGTTGATCTTAAGTTAGACACTAGCTATGGAATGCGAAGAATTGAAGTGTTATGCAACAAATGTGGAGCTCATCTTGGCCATATATTTGACGATGGACCTCATCCTACGGGAAAGAGATATTGTATCAATTCTGTTTCACTAAAGCTCAACAATACTGAGAGGAAAAAAAATGAACTACGCAAAAGTGGGCATGCCGAATAAGGAATATCAAAAAGGTGTTATAACATGCAAATAGAAAGAAGGCCAGCACTGAAGAAAATTGCTCTTGATCTCTGCACATGTACATGGATTGAAGTCCTGACTGGCGCTGGAATAACGCTATACCTCTTTTTCGGTCTTAACGATCCAAGGCTGGCAGTACTAACTATAGGCCTATTTGCTCCCCTAATAGCATTTCACTTTGCTCTTAGCAGTCTATCTACAAGAAGGAAGAAAATCATAAGAATAAAGCCGATTTCAAAGAATCAAAGAAGCCTTAGATGAAGTCTACCAAGAAAGAGAGTGTAGGGGCAACAGAAAATCAGTATAGAGTTGATAACAATAACTTCTGTCATGGATGGAAGACACATAGTGAACTGTCATTTCTTTGACACTGAAACCATCTTTGAGCATTAAAGACGTTAGTTGTAATAAGAAGGGTTCTCTTCTTCTTAATGCCTAAATGCTCTCATGTTATAGATATTTTTTTCTTTTTTGATTTGCCCCAAACTATCATAAGAATGAGGCAACCAAAACCTATGAACTCGGGAATCATGAATGTCCAAAATCTCCTTTCTGGAGGAGCGTAGTAATCAGCTAAGCTTAGGATAGGCCCACCTACTAGACCGCCAAAAATTCCAATTACTATTGCAACAGTGATAATTCTTTCCCTATCCAATACACATACCTGCTCTTTACTGAGAAACTATGCCATCATTAATGTGAAGGTATTGCTGATCTCAATAATAATAAAGTCCTCTTCCCCTTGGAAATTAATTTGTGGTTCGGGGCCGTTTATGCACTATCAAACTATGCCAAAAGTGAGCCACAACATGGACGGGACAAACTATACCGCGATATTCATTGAAAATTCACTCTAATTTTAGTCGAAGTTGGTCTGAATCATATACTTTAAAGCTGGGGGTTTGTTGAACTCCTTTACTTGAAGGAATCAAACCCCCTTGGACCCTTCTAATCGCACTGGGTCTTAATTTTGAAGTTTTTTGCCGAAACCCTCTGGACCCGCTAAAAATAAAAAACATTCAAAAAATTGGCCTCGATTCATATCAGTAAAACAAGAGCAACATGCTATAATCAGAACGCATACGAAATAACTACATCACTTTATTTTGAGTTAAACAGATCCAGCCAATTTTGAAGTTTTTCTCTCAAATCATTTTGGTCCTCCTTTTATGTCAATAAGAGTTCACGACAAATTCAAAGATGCGAGTACAATATACACCATTAATTTGCTTAATGACCATACATTACTAAGACAATGGGCCTTTTTTTACTTCACAACAAGGCTAATCTGGAAGCTGGTCATGGCTATCAAGCATATATTGTGACTGTCTAACTCAACTGCCAAAAATAAATAAAAATAACCACTTTGGCTCCATTGCTGAGAGCTAGGAGCTTTTTGAAGATACTAGTGTGTATTGTTATATTATATCATGTTATGGCACTTGGTGACGTGGCTGTCTGCGTAGTAGCAAGAGGTGAAGGTCTACCAAACTGCTCCGCAATTTTCTTGTACATGTCAAGCTCCTGTGATGATAAAGGTCTAATCTTTGTCATTGCGTCCTCAAAATGCCTCATATGTATTTTTAGTTCCTTGGTATTCTTCTCCGCTTCTAGAGGTTCTTTGTATTTTGATATGTGCTCTCGTAGCCCTAACATTACTGCAGCTGATGCTACAGCTGCAATATCTGCCCCGGTATAGCCGTCCATTTTTTTAGCAAGATTATCGACATTAACATCGTTACTAAGCGGCTTTTTCTTTGTATGAATCAGGATTATTTGTTTTCTTGATTCATAATCTGGTGGCGGAACATACAGGAGTCTATCAAATCTTCCAGGTCGCAGAAGTGCGGCGTCTATAATATCGGGCCTGTTTGTAGCAGCAATTACCACCACATTTGTCAAAACTTCAAGGCCATCTAGTTCTGTCAACATCTGGCTGATCACTCTCTCTGTAACATGAGAGTCACCAAAGCCACCACCTCTTGTGGGAGCTATTGCGTCTATTTCATCAAAAAAGATGATGCATGGCGCAGCCTGCCTAGCTTTTCTGAATATCTCTCTAACACCTTTCTCTGATTCGCCGACCCATTTTGACAGTAGTTCTGGTCCTTTTATGCTAATGAAATTTGCTTCACTTTCATTTGCTGCTGCTTTTGCCATCAATGTTTTTCCGGTGCCAGGTGGGCCATAAAGAAGAATTCCTTTTGGGGGAGTTGCATCAGCGTATGCAAATACGCCTTGGTATTTCAGTGGCCATTCTACGGCCTCGCGAAGCTCTTGTTTTATTGTTTCCAAGCCACCAATGTCCTGCCATTTTACGTCGGGAACCTCTACAAACACTTCCCTCATCGCAGATGGCTCCATCTCATTAACAACGTCAATAAAGTCTTGCATTTTGACAATTATCTTGTTAAGCGTTTCGCCTGGAATACTCTCAGCAGATAGATCTATTTCGGGTAAAATGCGTCTTAAGGCTCTTATCCCTGCCTCCTTCGCCAGAGCATAAAGGTCTGCCCCTACAAAGCCATGGCTGATATCAGCTAGCCGATCTAGGTTCACATCTTTATCAAGAGGCATTCCTCTTGTATGGATTTGGAGTATATCCAATCTACCATCCCTGTCTGGAACGCCTATCTCTATTTCTCTATCAAATCTACCTGGACGCCGCAATGCAGGATCTATTGCATTTATCCTGTTTGTAGCGCCAATAACCACTACTTTCCCCCTCGCTTTGAGCCCATCCATCAACGATAATAGCTGGGCAACAATTCTCCTTTCTACCTCTCCACTAACCTCTTCCCGCTTTGGCGCAATCGAGTCAAGTTCGTCTATGAATATAATTGAAGGTGCATTCTTTTGAGCCTCTTGGAATACATTTCTTAGTCGTTCTTCACTTTCTCCATAATATTTACTCATAATTTCTGGGCCGCCAATGGTGTAAAAATTGGCGTTTGTTTCATTGGCTACAGCCTTTGCAAGGAGCGTCTTGCCAGTTCCTGGCGGGCCATGAAGGATAACGCCCTTTGGCGCTTCTACACCTAGCCTCCTGAATAGCTCTGGGTGCCGCAGAGGTAATTCTATCATTTCTCTTACCTTTGTGACCTCATCTCGCAGACCACCAATCTCTTCATATGTGATTGATGGGATTCCTCCCTCTCTGGCAGCTGCAACAGCTTCTGCAGTTTCTTCAGAAACAGTTACTTCTGTATTCCGGGAGATAATTACAGGTCCGCCGGGAGCAGTAGATATCACAACAAGATCAATCCGTTGCCCCATAACATTGAGCGGAATTGTGTCACCTTTTGTAACAAGCTGGCCATCTAGGAAAGCAGCAAGATATTCTTCAGCACCTAATATACGCAAGGGTTCTGTTGGTGCCAAGGTAATTTTTTGAGCCTCTTTTGTTTCGATCTTTTTGATGTCTACATTATCATTTATGCCGACTTCGAGTTTACTTCTAGTAAAGCCGTCAATGCGTATTAATCCTCTTCCATAATCCTCTTGATAAGCAGGCCAGCTGAGTACAGTAGTCTTCTTTTTGCCAGCAGAAATTTCGACCGCATCACCTGTGGATAGCCCAATCTCGCTGGCTACTTTTGGATCAACCCTTCCAACTCTTCTTCCAACATCGCGGGAATTTGCCTCAGCAACTCTTAAGGTTCTAGTGTGAGCATCCTTATTGTTTTTACTGGCTGGAGACATAAATGCTCTTTAAGAAGAAAAGGCTACATGGTATGTAAGAGTTATCCCTCATATTTCGACTGAAAGTATCGGTTTGCCTATTTCAAAGACATGAATGACCTAACTGTAAATTAGCTTAATCGTATAGCCTTATGTTCACGGAGTCCAATTTCTGAAGTTTTTCTGCCGGAACCCTCTATCATTTCAAGTGCCGTTTTTGAGTTTATTGATAACCTAGGTACGGAGTTCAACTTATCTGTTTTCCAATACATTAGCACAGAATACCTCAAAGTCCTTAAGATTATTACGGTCTCGCCGCTAGCCTTATTCTGATCGCAGACGATACCTAGGTATTAGTTATACATCTGTATGCCATATCCTCTGATGGATGGAACCAAATAAAATTTCTTATAGTATGGTGTCCTGCATATCTTCTATTAAATCATACTCTGCCAGTCGAACAAGCTCGTTCAGCTTAGCAATACGCTCCCCTCCTAGAATGCCTGATTTTAGCATCTTAGAGCCCGTGGCAATAGCGATTTGAGAAATGTGCGAATCAGTTGATTCACCTGACCTGTGTGATGTTATCAACTTGATGTCGTTCTTGGTGCACTCTTTAGCAAACTCTAGCGCTTCGAACAGACTGCCTGCCTGATTGACTTTCAGTATTGCTCCGCTACACGCACCATATTTGACCGCTTCTCTTACCTTGCCCGCGTTTGTTACAAGCATGTCATCCCCTGTAACCAGCGTCCTAGGGTTCTTTTTGTTCAAAATAGCCATACTTTCGAAATCGCCCTCATGCACCGGATCCTCTGTATAAATTAGCTTATAGTCATGCATAAGCCTGTTTGCAAATTCGATCTGCTCGCCAGTGTCACGTTTGATGCCTTGTCGTGAATAGTCATACAGCTGCTTTTCTTCGTTCCAGAATGACGAACTGGCAAAATCAATACCTATTGACATATCCTTGCCCATAGTGTAGCCACAATTGTTTACTGCCTTCTCTATAATTTCCAGTGCCTGATCGTTATTTACATTTGGAGCCCAAGCTCCCTCATCGCCCTTGCCGTAGGTAAAGCGATTGTCTATAGATTCTATTACTTTGCGCGTCTCACTGTGAAGTTTAAAGTTCATCTCAAGGGCATCAATGATATTTTTTGCACCAACCGGACATGCAAGAATTTCCTGGAGATCAGGAGTACCTGGCCCTGCGTGTGCACCGCCGCCAATGACATTGCCGAGCGGAAACGGGAATCTGTACGGCTTGGTTGGTTTTAGCAATTTGAAAAGTGAGGTACCGAGGGAATTGGCGGCAGAGTCAACAGCTGCGATGCTGAGCGCATAAGCTACAGACCCACCGATTTTGCTATAGTTATCCGTCCTGTCTATTGATTTTAACGCCTCGTATACTGCCTGAATATCCTGTGCTTGCAAGCCTAAGAATTTGTTGATATTTGCATTCAGGATAGAAAGCGCTTCCTCAGGCTTATTTTCTGGAAAGCTTTGTGCTTCAAACTTTCCTACGGATGCACCCGAGGGTGCGCAGGCCCTTCCCATAAATTTGCCATCAGTTACAACGTCAATTTCAATAGTCTTGCTTCCTCTACTGTTGAAAACTATTCTGCCCCGAATTGAGGAGATAGAAGGCATAAGAGTTTTTCAATATTGACATAATTTATTACTATTTATTCAAGATTATTCTATGTCAGACTGGATCTCGAACATGCGCCTTCTAAGCGCTTCATAATAGGGGATGATCTGATATATAGTATCGACATTTGAAATGAACATCCTCCTGCAACAGTAACGTTTCACTCCAAGTGAGTCCATTACCTTTGCTGGATCCTCTCCTGTCCTTACTCTGTTTGAATACTCTGTATACTTGTCTGCAATGAGTCCTCCGCAGGTAAAACATCTTACTGGAATGAGCATTTCTTGTATCATTGTAAGTGATTTTAATCTTATAAAAACTATTACAGTCTGGCTTAGCTTAAAGAAAAAAGATGTATGCTGGTGCATAAATGTGCCTAGCTTATTTTTTATGTGATTTCTTGTCATCTGAAAATTGCTACAGCACTTTTGTCTTTTCGTTACGCACTGATTCAAAAGTCATTTTTTTAGAATATCTTGTCATTGAGTAATATTCCTTTATAAGTTTGAGGGAAGTTCAGACAGATACATACACACTGTAAGACATGTGACATAGTTGTCAAACTATCTACACCGAAATCGATCTGAATTCTATGCTTTTTTGACGTTTTTTGCTCCAAATCCCTTAACAGGACTATACGTTTCTGCTAATTGCATTGAATTGATAGTGCTGCCTTTACATGACGGACATATTCTTCCTACCTCTCGACCTAAGAATGATGCATTCCAAAAGCAGTGACTACAAAGAACAAATTGAATTTGCTTTAAGATCTTGCCCCCATTTGTTGTTATCGGATCGCGATTTGCTCTTGTGGTTGTTGTAGTTGTCATAGTTCTTAATTACACCTCGTCTAAATTTCACAAATCTCCGTTTAGTGATATAGACAGTTGTTGCATTTAAACATCATAATGATATATATTTATACTTACTCCCGAAATTCTCAAACATAACGCTCCACATCTGCGCAATCGCTCAATCCAAATCTAGTTAGTGTAGTATGCTACCTGCGCATGAATGATTCAGCATTTTTTGAGGGTTCAAGAAGCAATGTGCACATTTTCTCCATCTAAGAGACCACTTTCCATGAATAAAAGTTAGCAATAAGGTGCAATAGCCACAAGGAAAACAGCTTAAACTGGGCTGGAACAGGTGACTAACTGTGTACTAGTGACTAACCGTGTACTAAAATACTACTTTTTTAGTCGTTCTATTAAGTTACCCATAAGTTAAAGGACATACTATAAGATAGATAAAAATTCGGGGCCTCCCAGCGAATCTAACCTTGTCCTTACAAAGTCAATTCTGAACGATAATAAATATTACATATATCAAATTTTGGTCTTAATTAACAAGAGGAAGCGTGAATGAAAATGTTGCTCCTTTTGCATTGTTATTATTTTCAGCCCATATCCTGCCGCCATGCGCTTCGATGATATTCTTACAGATATACAGACCCAGACCTGTGCCTGAAAAAGATTTTGATGAGAACTTTGTAAAGAGCTTAGGCATTATATCGGGATCCACGCCTGAACCGCTGTCACACACACTAATAATGGCTACATCGTGATTATTGCTATTCCTGTCTCGCTGATTCTCTGTATTTATCAAAACATAGCCCTCCGAAGTAAACTTCAGAGCATTATTTAGAAGGTTGGAAATAACCTGGGCGATCCTGTTTCTGTCTGCCTGTACCTGTAGGGGCCGAGGTTGATAGGTTATTTTTACATTATTTTTCCCTTTGTGTCTAGCCGGCAGACCATAAACCATCGAATCTGCCTCAGCTGCCATTATGTCGTCGATTATGCTAGTAATTAACTCATTTAGATCAAAGCGCTCCTTACGTAATTCTAGAGATTGGCTTTCTATTTTAGTGACATCTAGCACATCCTCCACTAACTTGCCTAGTCTTTGCCCGTTCCTTAGAATGACATCCACAAATTCTTGGTTCTCTGCATTGATCTTACTTTGACTGTCGCCTTGGTTATTATTTCTTATTCTTGATCTTAGGATTTCACTTAAACCAATTATTGGTTGAATAGGAGTGCGTAATTCGTGGGCTGCCACATTGATGAATTCATCTTTCATCTTATCCATTTCTTTTAACTTGTTATACTGGAGTCGAATTGTTGCTTCTCTTTGCTTTGCAATTTTGTTGTACTGTATGCTTGATACTGCAAGAGATATGATGATTATAAAGTAGCCTGAAAGTTTGAGCATATGTGCAACATTGTGGGGTGTATAGAAGTTTTGGCTCGAGAATGCCATTACTATTTGACCAAATACGTCTATTATGAGAGCACCGAGTATCCCTTTATAAAAGACATCATTCGATTTGTAAAGTTTCTTTTTATAAAAAAGAAATAATGCGATTGAGTAAAGTATTAGCGAAGGATTTTCGTAGGGCCTAGCAAGGCTATAAGGAAGCACAATACCTGGAAAGATCGTAAAGAACGATATCACTACTACGCTTACTGCCAAAAATGCAAGCACAAATAATGGGAGCAGAAGGCTTCGATGTAATTTCTCCTCTTCTTGTCCAATACGCTGGTTATTTGTGCTGTCGAAATTATCTTTCTCTTCACCATTTGCGCTACTATTGCTGCGCCCTTCGTAGCTGAAGTCATATTTACGTGCACCCACCTTGTCACTGAGAATATCATTGTGTTGTGGCTTCCCTTCTACTCCTTCTCTTTGTAGGTCATCTTGCTTTTCGACCTTTGGAGCATATTTTGCAACAGCGATGACAAGCATAGCGCCAAGGAAAGTGCGCCCAGCAAACCATGTCTGGGGTATAAAGTATGATAGAAATTGGTTATTGCCTACAGCGATGAACGAAAATACGGCATGAAGGAGATCAATGACTGCAATGGTGGAAAATCCTATCCCGATATACAGACTAAACCTTTCATTCAGCGTATATGCTCTCGTTATGCAATAGAATGCTACTATCGTTGATAATATAACTGCAAATATTTCAAAGTAAAAATGATCTGCATCGGATACAACCCAACTGTTAGGAGAGGTAGCAGAAAAAATTGTAACTACAGAGAGTACTACCGATGGAATTACAATATAGATAAAATGCACAGAATGAAGAAAGGAACGCCATCGTGGTTTGGCAACTTCTCTTGCAGAAATACTCTTACCACTTACTTTTTTTCTTTGCTCGTCCTCATGTATTGCCAAGAAAGATCAAAAATTATACATCAAGATCATTCTGACATTGTCCCTCTGCTATCCTGCTGTGGTAGTCATAATTGATACCTCTTCTAGCAATTTAGAATTGTCTATTGGTTTCCTAACAATGTGTCTTATTCCCCAGACAGGGGCTACGTCTTCCTTTCTGTACTGTTTATAATAGTCATCGAACTCGCCAAGGGCCGTCA
>JBQGBZ010000073.1:0-2769 GCA_052038215.1 Nitrososphaera sp. | reverse complement strand
TGTGACTTTTACTAACTAACTTTTTTCCTTTTTTACTTGTCTCTGAATCGACTACACACACGCTCTTTTCATATCTTCCCGCCTGAGCCACGATTTTTGCAAATGCAAATCGAGAGTTCCATGGAATGCAAGACAGAAGATTTGTCTTGATAAAAACCCACCCGACCTTCGTTACTTCTACCTCGTCTGTATAGCATAAGATTAGTTCCACCTTGCAACTCTATATTGTATGCATTGACGCAGTCAGCAGTTAGTGCGCAAAAGTGTAACGGATGTTTTATTTATTCATGCTGTTCTTGGTTATGGTATATCACCTTTTTGCATGTGCTCTGTCATGATATGCCTTTGCATATCTCCAAAACTGTCAAATTCTTGACCACATGACCTGCATTTGAAATACTTTGAAAGATCATCTTCGTGATTTTGGTTCTCAGTGGTATTCAAATATTGTCATCTCCTCTCTATTTTACAGTGCGTCTGTATTGCTGAAAAGCCTTTTGCATAATTCTATAAGCTATAATACTTTGGGCGAACATTGACTCTACATAAGACGATATAAATTGATGCACAATATTCCGCCAGGTCCTTGGGGCTCATTTGTTGCAAAAGCCGATACGTTTATGGCAAAGACAGAGGAGCATGTTCTTCAAGGCGCAAATCCCGGTGGCTATTATCAAGCGATTTGGTGCCGAGATGCATCTTACATTCTAAGAGACTGGACGCTTTCTGGCAACATGGCTGCAGCTCTACAACAACTGCATTTTATATGGTCTCATCAGATACAGCCAGGCAGAGAGAAAATAGTTTATGGTAGAGGATCGCCAGAAATGAAATTCATGTCCGAGGAGGCAAAAGAAGATAAGCAAAAAGAGTTTGACGGAGCGCTGCCTACGACAATATACCAAGTGGGATTCTCAGAAATATATGGACAAAATCCTGACATTGATTCTACAGCATTGATGATTTCAACGACTGCATGGATTTTGAACAAATCGTTGAAGAAGCATGCTTCTTTATCTGGTGATCCATCCACGACCTCTACTACTACCACCACTACTGCTTCAGAGCATTCTGCTGACTATGTTTCTAGTTTGTTGCTAAAGCTCGGAATAACAGATCCGAAAAGGGCAGTTGATTTGCTCGTTCCTAGAATGTTGCGCGCAGTAAACTATCTTGCAAAACGCGACATTGACAATGATGGATTACTCGAACAAAACCATAATGAAGATTGGATGGATACTGTCCTTCGAGCTGGCAAAATAGTCTATAGCCAGGCCTGCTGGATACTCGCCTTGAAAGACTTGATGAGTTTGCTGCGAGCCCTTGGCATGGGAAATGAAGCTGAAAGAATAGCTAACATGGCAGATAAGGCGATTAGTGCGGTAGAACAAAAACTATGGTCAGAACAAGAAGGAGCACATATAGATATTCAGGAAACTCATCATATTGGAGGTCCTTATAGGACACTGACCCAAGATGTTTCCTTATATTTAGTTGCCGTGTCGCAAGGTTCAGCACAAGATAACATTTTAGATGTAATGCAAGGAGGAGGAGAAGGACGACAACAACAACATCAACATCAGAAAAAACGCCCTGTGAAGGAGAACAATGACGATGAGAACATGCTTCTACATGATCGAGCCATCAAAACCTTGGAGGCTCTCAAAAGTAGGACATGGAAGGGTAAGTGGCCCTTGGTTACAGAAGTTGCCCTCAAAAGCACCGGGCCGTGGACTCTCAAACCATATCAATACCATAACCTTACTTTCTGGCCATGGACAACGGGAATAGAAATGCTAGCAAGAAGCCGGTTCGATAGGGTAGAAGATAGCAATATTTTGCTCTCCGCTCTCACCTCTGAAAGTAGCCTTCATATGCACACGTTATATGAATGGGTGAACCCAATCACTGGTGAAGGAAAGGGAGCATTTCCATTTAGAACTGGGATATCTGCTGTCAGGTGGGCTATTATCGACATATTCAACAATATCAAGAAAAAAGTATCATCGGCAGCAGAGACATGAACCTATCGTTTTCTATTTAAGGTAGGGATGTTGCGGAAGGTTAAAGCTTCTCTACAGGATAAAATAAGTTTCTTTGATGCGGTACAGCATTTCTATTTACGCTGATTCAAGGAGTTTGTGCTGATGTTTCATTCAAAAGAGAGATGCTGAATGCATAACGTAAAGTCATTCCCCCCATCAACAAAGAATACACTCCCTGTGATATAGGCTGCCTTGTATGATGCACACACTTATACTCTAACTGTCGTAGCAGTAGTATGAGAGAGCTTCAGCAATTGGCTTGAATTGCGGATGAAAAATGGGGCTTAATATCCTATTTATGAACCGTTGAAAGATTTGGGTCGGACCGTCGTGAGATCTTCATCGCTTTTGCTCAGTCGATCAGCGAACGCACCTCATTCCCACCTATCTTACGCGGTTTATACCTAAAAAGCATATACACCCTTTTTATCATGGCAAGAAGGCTTTCAGAAATATTAGGGCAGTGTAGGGGAGAGAAGAAGGATGATGATAATAAAAAATATCCAAGCATAAAACACTTGGGGGGTCGTAACTAGACATGCGTTTTAGGTTATTGCAATTTTTGTTCTTTTGCTTGCTTCTCTAGAGCGCTCTTTAGCATCCCCAAATGCCTTTTTCGTTCCTGCTTTATGGTATTCCACATATTTTCAAGTTCAGAATTATTGTCTTTCCTAGCGTCCTCTATGTATGTGTCAATAATGGAATACTGAAACCTAGCTTCTTT
>JBQGBZ010000072.1:0-1052 GCA_052038215.1 Nitrososphaera sp. | reverse complement strand
CAAGTTACAGTACTTCCTGCAGATACAGTGATTTCAGTTGGAACATAAAATTCGCTAGCTGAGGGGTTAGAAGATCCTGCAGCAATAGAGACTGCTTCTTGTGCATATGCTAGTGTTGCATTAGATGTTGCTGTATTATTTCCTAAATCTATAGTTTCATTGACTAGGTCTTCTGTTTGGAATCCTTCTTGTGCAAATGCTAATGTTGCATTCATCATCATAGATGTATCGTTACCCATAGACATGGTATCATTAACTGTACCTTCTGGAGTAATTGCACCTTCTTGTGCATATGCCAATGTTGCATTAGATGTTGTAGAACCAGCAGCTGGTTGTGCACTAGCTTCAGCAATTATTTGTTCATATGGCATTGGTTTTCCCCATTCTGCTACTGGACTGTCGCTACCTTTTGGAGCAACTCCGGTTCCTGGAGGATGATCAGTATCTGTAGCATTTCCATCAGCAACTACAGCAAGGGCTGCACCTCTAACTACATGATTCATGTTGTGGTCAACACCTATATAGGTTCCAGCCTCTGGGAATACAGATTCAATTACTGAAGCAGATCCTGGAGGTATCCACCATGTCTCATCGTCGATTAGTTGAGTTCCATAATCATCTTCTGCAGGATTTGATCCATCTCTTACAGTAATCTGACCAGATATGAAGTGAAATGCAGTTCCTTCATTAGGACCTGGACTTAAGATATACCATCTTGTCAATTCACCAGGTGTAACCTTAAAGATTTCAGGATTGGGATTCAAAACGATCTTTGACGTCTCACCGATTCCTGGAGCATATTTGTGTGCCATACCATTTGTCAATATAAGATCAGGCTGTTGAGTAGCAAATTTAGTTAGATCAAATGTTCCAGTTGTTCCATTAGTTCCTACAAATAATCCTTTATCAGCAGTATTAAAATTCTCTCCAAAAGAGAGATAGAATTCTTTTGCTGGTTCTTCATTTTCTGGGTGAACAACAACTATACCATACCTCCCATTTGCGAGGTGTTCCCATACACCATTCACTCCATCAGCACCACAGTGGAACAG
>JBQGBZ010000071.1:0-1180 GCA_052038215.1 Nitrososphaera sp. | reverse complement strand
AGCCTGGTAGGGCGTGGGATTGCTAATCCCATGTTCGCAAGAACTCGTGGGTTCGAATCCCACTCCCCGCGCCTTACTTGGGTAGTCCAACCGAATGCTTTTTAGCTATTAGCTAAACGATAACTCTGATCGGCGTCTATGCAAACACTAGCTGATAACAAAGGAACCGACCTAAATGAACTAAAGATCAAGGTACATGCCATCACACACAGTTGCTCTAAACTCTACTTCCGCAAGGCCTTGGAAAGGATGATTGAAGAAAGCCCGGAGAATTGTAATTATATCTGTGATTACATTCTGGCTGAGCAAAGCGAGATAAATCTTAAGGATTCGACTAAAGAAGGCAAGATAAAAGTGCTGATTTGGCTGTCTTCCTTTCTTGGCGGCAAACCACTTCATCATGCTACTAAACAGGATATACTTTCGTACCAGGACAGCCTGAGAAGACCTTTATCGGAGGATCCCAATCGTAAGTGGATAGGCTCCTACAACTCCAGGCAGATGATCTTCAATAAGTTCTTCAGGTGGCTGTATAACCCAGATGAGCCTGATCAGAAGAAGAGGATTACTCCACCTTGTATGGCAGGGATAAGAAAACTTCCAAGAGGGCAGTCATCGCTTTACAAACCTTCTGACCTCTGGGACAGCCGCGAACACAGTATCTTTTTGAGATACTGTCCAAGCAAGCGGGATAGATGTTACCATGCGATGGCAAATGATATGTCTGCAAGGCCACATGAGATCCTCAATCTGAAGATTAAGGATATCAATTTCAAAACCACAGAAGAAGGGGTTCAGTATGCAGAAGTTTTGATAACTGGCGGCAAAACAAAACCAAGGACTTTGCCTTTAATAGACTCCATACCATATGTTAAAGACTGGATTACCAGTCATTGTACAGGGGGAAACCCTGAAGCATGGCTATTTGTGTCTCTGAGCAAGAATACGTATGGCTCCAAACTAAGTTACGATGGCTTGTCTGGACACTACAAGTATTACTATAAAGGCAAGTACTTTCCGAGGCTTCTTGATGACGCCACTGTTCCTGGGGCAGACAAGTCATTTATCCGAAACCAGCTTACCAAGCCGTGGACGCTCTACGTGTTTAGACATTTGGCTTTAACCGAAAAGTCCCTTATTCTAAAGGAAGCTGTCCTTCGTGATCATGCTGGCTGGTCAA
>JBQGBZ010000070.1:0-1530 GCA_052038215.1 Nitrososphaera sp. | reverse complement strand
GTAGGATGAAAGATTACAACCATAGAAGGAAAGAAAGGTGCATTAGATCTATTGCCGGCTGCGTCTAGGAATTTGATACTGCCCTCAAGAAAATGCATTTCTACATTCTCACGTGGTTTCTGTTTCTCAGTGTTCCAGATGTATTTGTGAAAGCGCTTAGTGTCAGTTCTTGCAGCTATTAACATAACCGCTACCCCTCGACCTAAGGCTGCATATTTAGCGCATGGTGGAACCCACTTGTCGACTTCATTCCCATAGGGTGGATTACACCAAATATTTCCTTTCCAGTTGTCAAAGTTTGCCAAGCCATCATTATCTTTTGTGAAGAAAGCAGGGCAGCCTAAAGGATTGCTAGGGCTAGTACAAACGTCTGTCGTAAAATGATAAATGCCATTGTATCTTGCAAAGATATAGGGCGGTGTAAACCACTCAGTAGTTTTATGGCTACCCATACCTTCTCTGGTTGATTTATCCATCATATCTCATATCAGTAATTTTTCTTGATGCATGAAAAGTGCTAATCTACGGTTGATGTGCTCATCAATGTATGAACGATTAAGCTCAACACCTACAAAGTTTCTACCAAGCTGAGCCGCCACAAGCCCTGTCGTTCCTGTGCCCGCAAACGGATCCAAGACAGTACCACCATCTGGAGGACAACATGACAAAATTGGGACTTTGCATAGCTCTTCTGGGTAAACGCTGAAATGAGCTCCTGGGTAGCCCTGTGTGTTTATGAACCAAACATCGCGCTTGCGCCTCACAGCTTGACCATTTCCATTCTTGACAGGCTTCCATGGCTTGCCCGAGTATGTCCTGTTATAATGGCCCTTATACTTTTGACCACCAAAATAATAGCCTAGCCCACGCTCCGCATATTTAATGTCTGAATCTGGTGACTCGCATGGCTCAGTCTGTGGTTCAAAATAATAGCTGCTATCCTGCTGTTTTGTGAACCAGTATAGATTCTCATAGCTTACATTGAATCTGCGATTAGCTGCATTTCCCTCCGGCTTGCAGTTTGGTTTGTACCAGATGATCTTGGCTCGGCAGCATAAGCCTAGCTCTGTTACCATACGAAGAGCAAACTGCTCTGGAATGAATAAAAGTGAGTGTTCTGGATAGCCCTTTTGCACCTTTTTTGATAAAGAAGACTGCGCAGCTCGTGCTTGCTCACTTACTGTTATAGAGCTTTTATAATTCTTCATACCGTCTGTGTAACCCTCTTTTGCTGAGTTGAACCCATCACCGATATTGACCCAGAACGAATATTTTACAACACGCCTGGCTTCTTTGAATATGGCAATGAGCTTGTCCAAGTATTCCTGCACAGAGTCCTCATTACCAAGCTCATTTGGATCTCCTGTTAAATTGATCCGTTTCTTGTAGTAAGGTGGAGATGTGAGCAGCATATCAGCGCTGTCAGAATCAAGCTCCTTGAGTTTATCGTATGCATTGCCCTGGATGATTTTGATCGTCATTTCTAATTTCCTCCTTCTCCTTCTCCTCTGTTACTCATTTGCTCAAGTT
>JBQGBZ010000069.1:0-1212 GCA_052038215.1 Nitrososphaera sp. | reverse complement strand
TTCCAGCTCAATAAGAGTTGGATGACTTATTCCTACGAGCTTGATCAACACTCTTTGACTTATCTCTTTCCGCTTTCTCAACGTGCTAATGCGCTCACCGATATGCTGCCCTGGTGGCAGGTTGCGTCCTACGATGTCCAGGTTGAGGGTGTGGAGCACTGTCCAGAACGTACTCAGATTGCCTTGACCACTTTCCAGTAATCGAATGGTTGGCATAGAGAGCATAGCCAGCTGCGCAAGAGTCCGCTGAGTCAATCGTCGGTCTTGCCGTTCTCGTTGCAGATGCCTTCCCAGAGACGTGTAATGGCAAGAAAGTTTGAGCATATTGGCGTCCAATAGAGGAAAAATACAAAGAAAGTTTGAGCATTCTTTCCTCTATCGGTCGAGGTATGGGGAAACTTGATAGCATTCCACAGATGACTAGATGGCAGTGGGCGATAAACGATATGTGGCTGGGGACGTCAACACTACCACGCCCTGTGCCTCTGGAGACCGTTTGGCGAGGCGATTGGCGAGTTTGGCAAGTGTTTTCGTGTGCTGGCAGGTGTCAGGGCGAATTTGCAGGTATTTTGCAGGTAAAAATCAGGCAACGCGTGTCCAGTGGACGTATGCTTATCCCCATCTTTTGGAGGGGTACATGCGGTAAGTCTTGTCGTGCGACCAATGACAGAATCAGCATCTGTAAGAAACACCGAATGCTCCCTCCATTCTTCACCATGAGTGATATATGCTTACCGAATTATATAGCTCGATACCTTTTACACGAAGGACCAAAAGTATGAAGTGGCAGAGATATGTAATAGTAACAGGAAGTATACTTACTTCGTTATGCTGGTGGGCAAAGTATAGTGCGTCCAAGAATGCACAGATTGCGATCCTCAAGCACGAAATGGCAAGTATCAGAGACCATGATGAAGAAACAATAAAAGAAAATGAAGTACATATAGAAGTTACAGAAAAAGGAACTAATACCCTTCGCTCATTCTCCTCTATATGGTGGAAAGGAAGATCCTTAACAGAAACTGAACAGCAACCAGAAAAATCGTGGATTACAGAGGCAGGAATTATTATTCCATTTTTTACTGCTGTTGCTTATTCATTAGCTCTCTCTCACGAGGGAGCATTCTGCAATTATTTTCATATACCACATGATTTTATATCTCTAAGCCCAACCATTGTATTAACCGCTTTATTAAGCAAATATGCACTTTT
>JBQGBZ010000068.1:0-8180 GCA_052038215.1 Nitrososphaera sp. | reverse complement strand
AGGTGGAATCATCACTTGCAAAACATTCTGCATGCATCTCTGTTGAGAAACATAACTCCCAGATCGTGGCAGTTGTTGGACATTATGACTGTGCGGGCAACCCTGGAGATAAGAACTATCACTATATCCAAATTAGAAAGGCTATGCAAGAGATATCTGTGTGGAAACTACCTGCAAAAGTCATTGGTCTTTATGTTAACGAAAACTGGCAGGTTGAAGAAGTAGCATAAGAAGAAGAAGAAGAACAATTACAATAGCATCTGGTTCGAAAACAACATGACATCAACTTTCTCTTGTATTTATCTATCTCCCATATCTGCGCACTCTCTGCTGGTATGTCCTTATGGCTCGCATAAGGTCAATTTTGCGGAACTCTGGCCAGAACACATCCATAAACATCAGTTCGCTGTAGGCACTCTGCCATATTAAGAAGCCGCTCAGCCTTTTTTCTCCTGATGTCCTCAGAATAAGATCAGGAGATGGCTGCGGCAGGTGTGAAGTGTAGAGGCATGATTCAATGGTTTTCTCATCAATTTCGTCAACTTCGATCATACCTTCCTCAGCCATTCGAGCTATCTTTCTCACTGCTTCGATAAGCTCTTTTTGACCGCCATATGCTATCGCAATGTTGAGAAACATTGAGTCATAACCTGCAGTGGACTCTTCAAGCTTTGTCAATATCTGTTGCAAGTAATAGGGGAGCAGCTTAGTGTCACCTATGGCTTTTATCTTCATCTTGCGCTTGTGCACCCGCTCATCATCGTAAAGCTTTTTCAACTTCATTTCAAGAAGCTTGTAGATGTTTTGAAGCTCTTCGTCCTTACGATCAAGATTTTCCGTTGATAATACATATAACGTAGTGATCTTGATGCCCACGTCATGTATCCAGTTTAATAGTTCCTCTGCCTTGTCAGCGCCATGATTGTGTCCCCAGCTAATATCAAGCAAGTGCATGTTGGCCCACCTCCTGTTGCCATCAAGCACAATTGCAATATGGTTTGGCAGTGGGTACTTGATAATTTCTGACTCTAAGTGTCTTTCATAAAACGAGTATATCCCACTGAGTTGGAGAAAAGTATCCATCAGTGCTCTGCCTCCTCTGTCAATGTCTGTTTGAAGTCCCATTTTTGCTCTTAGCTGCCTGTCTTTTACTGTATTGATTATTCCTTGTTTGCATATATTTAGACTGTGCTACTAGTTTGAATCAGAATGAAAGGAATACTTCTTCAATCGGTTCTCGTACTCCTAGCGCACGCACTGATTTCTCAAATTCCCGTTTGCCGTCAGAAACCAAGATCCGAAAATTGCTCCTGCCACTCTTTTTTGTCATCCGATAAAATGCAAGGAACTTCCTTACGTCCCTAGCTACAATCTGCGCTGGGTCAATGAACTTAACGGTGGGCAAGAGTGAATTGAGATATCGTTTTACAAACGGCAGGTGAGTGCTTGAAAGAGTAATGACGTCAATCTCTTCATCAATGCTGTTGTCTCCAAGGACGCGTGAAATCACATTAAATGTTTGTCTTTCATTCTCAAGGTGCACTCCCTTTTCTATCATCTCAATTATTGGAGAAGCATTAAATCTTGTTACCAAGATGTGTTGCGGTACTTCTCTGCGAATTTGGTTCTCAAACTCTCTACTCCTTATCATGCCCTCCGTGGCCATGATTCCAATATGTTTTTTCTTTGTGAGTTTAGCTGCCTCTTTTAGGGGAGGTCTGACTCCCATTATCGAGATATCGGGTATCATCTTTCTTACCTCGTCAAGTACTTGCACAGAGGGTGTGTTGGAGGCTACTACTACTAACTTTGGCTTGTAACGCTTGAGGTAATTTATGGTATTTACAATTATCTGGCGTAACGCTGCATGTGATTTGGTACCGTACGGAAAATGGACCCTGTCTGCAAAGTAGAGCAGGTCTTCATATGGTATCTCGCGCTTTAACTCCCTTATTATAGAAAGGGATCCGATGCCTGAATCAAATACAGCGACAGGATTATTGGTCATTGTTATTTTTTGAGTACGGTGCAAGATAAATGTAAAGTGTAGTAAAATTCGTAGTTGATAATCAAATAGATGATTCGTAAGTTGGGGCTAGGGGGGTAAGAGTTAGAAATTAGGGATAGCTAAATTTGAGAATCGCCAAAAGCTCTCAGGATGGTTGTTGAGGTTGGAAAACCTGTAACCCTTTTCTACATTTTTCAGTAGTTAGGTCATGACAATCGTGATATTACTCTAAAGAATTTGTTATTGAGCCTGCTATGTGGCTTAAAATATTCTAGTCGAAATTTAGAAAAAAGAAAGACTATATGGATAGAGATATAGTTAATTATCATTGCCTGAATATTTGTTAGCTTTTTCTTATCTGGTCCACTAACATCCCTGGTTTGATATCTTCTGCTTTTATGAACTCAATCGAGTCAACAGCAGCATAGTGTGTAAGCACATCAAATTTATACGGCTTTGTTAGATCATACCAGCCAAACTTGATGTATGTCCTTTCACTGCCATAATCACTCTTGAATTTATTTAGACTGGACAAGCTAGAAGATGAGCGATAAATTGCGTAGTTGATCCTTTCAGAGCTCATTTCTAGGGGGTAGGCGATGAGCTCGTATCTTGTAGGGTGCTCTACAAATACTGTATGAAATATGGGAACCTCTTGCTGCGGATTTGCCATTACTTTTTCCCACCCGCGCTTTTTGCATTGGAGTGCAAATCAAAAATAGGTGCTATGACTCTCTGCTTTTTGTCGCCAAAGTATCCTATCCCAAGAAATTCTGAGAACCTGACTATGGGAGCAGGTGTCCTGTCGCTTTGCAAGATATTTTGCTGAACCGGTGATCCAGATATATGTATATAATACTCTATCGACCCACATTTTCAACTTTATATCTATGGATGTATGTATACACTATTGCAATGTTTAGCCGTATAGGAGCGGTCATTTTGCTTGTATCTGATATGAAAAGATCAATTAGGTTCTATCGCGACACCCTTGGTATGGATCTGAAGCAAGAGTCAAAGGACTGGACAGAGTTTTCAACACGCGGCACTGTCCTAGCCCTCCACCCTGCGAAAAGAAAGAAGGTCAAAAAGAACAATGGCATGCTGGTGGGATTTAGCATAAGCGACTTTGACGACGGTATTAATAGCCTGAAAAAGAAAAGGGTCAAATTCTACAAAAAGCCCAAGCAAGAGCCTTTTGGTAAACACGCAATAATCCAAGATCCTGACGGGCATTTGATATCAATTGTTCAGATGCCTCAGGAAGAGCTTTCTCAAATTCCGTATTATCATGGCTTTGCGCCCGCCTGATCCTTAAACCACACATATACTGGAATAAGGGGATGAGCCAGTCTGGTCTCTTGTGCTCCTTTTCTGTTGTAGCACACCATAATCATCCTGTGAGCCAGCACCGAACGGATGTTTGACGTAAGCTCAGAATCCTTAAGCGGACCATACAGCTCCAAAAAATAGTCCTGCTTGTAGTAAGCAACATGATGCACAAAGCAGTCAGATATTATCGCGGGGTCACCCGCTATTCGCTTCTTGATGTCCTGTGGTTTTCTTTCAACAGCCAATTGCAGTTCTCTATTTATGTACTTACTTCTAATGTATTCTGTTTCAAGTTTGCTTGCTGAGCTGTTAATGCAAATATCGATCTCTTGATCTAGCTGGGAAGCAGTGTGCTGTGCCAGGCTGCTGACTTCATCAATCTCTTGTTCTTTTATCATGTTATTTCTGCCAAATAGGTACATAATACACATCAGCTCGTCAGAGTCTACAAAGGGAAAGTTTCGTTTACCTACAATAAACCCCGAGATGCGCTCTGCGATATCATCGGGTAAAATCATGGCCATATAAGAGTCAATAATTATCACGTGAGAAAAAACTATTTAACATACTTATAGTTTTATTGCATCTTGCATATTAAAATATGATGTCTGAAGTTGATAATAAAAAGAAGATTCACCTCATAGTACATGGGCAACGTCATCTCATAGAATCTGTAAAGGACAAACTTGTTACGGCCAAATTCATGCGAGAAAACATGCAGCCTGCATCCCTTGATAAGGCTGGTGATGCTGGTGATTATGTGGCGATGCTGTGGCCTCCCATGGCTCCAAAGGAGATTGTGGTGAGTCAGATAACTGGAACAGACAGTGATAGCGGTGGGCAAGGCATGGGCGCATGGGCGTCTATCGCCCAGAAGGAACTTTTTAGGGTACCATTATGATATCTGTCATTCCCATTGTCCATTACACAAGCTAACTGTCTTTAAAACAGAAGACAATTAGTTTAGCTTATGGTTTATCGAATTACACACCCGCAATTAATAGCAAATACACGCTCGAACCTCTATGAATGCTTTCGATAAGAATTGGAGTAATCAAAATAGGGTGAGCGCAGGAGACAAGTTGAAAGAAGCACTTGCAACTCAGGGTCCACTCAAACCTCGATTAGAGACAGCATCCAATAAGCTTCAGTTACAGATATCAAAGTTAGATGCCATAGTTACCAAACTAAATGAGAGAGATGCCTCTTTGTTTAGACGAGTAGTCGATGCTGTGCAGAGGCACGACGCCGATACCACCAAAGTTCTCTCAAATGAGCTTGCGGAGGTGCGCAAGGTCTCGCGTACATTGGGTCAAGCCAAGATGGCATTTGAGCAGGTCTCTATGAGACTTTCTACTATACACGATATGGGTGACATAATGCTCGCAGTGGGACCAGCAATAACCTCCATAAAGAGCCTAAAGCCCGGTCTTGGAAGATTTGTGCCCGGTGCAGACAGCGAGATCAACACCATGCAGACTTTACTCAACGGTATCATGATGGAGTCTTTGCAAGGTAGCGGTTCTGGAATCGAGATTAATACAGGTTCTGGCAACGACATCGATCAGATAATGATGGAAGCTTCTGCAGTCGCAGAGCAGAAGATGAACGACAAGTTCCCATCCATTCCTGCCAATAGCTTCAGAATCTCCGACACTGAAAGTCAACAGTGATGTAAAATGGTATCAAGAACAGGAATACTTGCAATCTTTGGAGCAATTGGGTTTGCCATTGGGTTCTTAGCGTTCTTAGCATCGCCAACCGTTGCACAAGCATTATCCACCATCCTACACGTAGATGCAAGCATTGTCTTTGCTCTGATAAGCGGAGTGGCAGGTGCGGCCATTAGCACAAGTGTGATAACCTTGTGGGCTAGAAGACCGTAAACCTTCTTCACTCTTTTTCCTTTTCTTTTACTACCCCTTTTCTATATCCATGCGTGAACTTTGCGTCATACACTTTTGAATATTCATATTTTGATGGGGCTATGGCTTCGCCCACAATTATTAGTGCAGTCTTGATTATCTTGGCTTCCTTCGTTTTCTTAGCAATGTCCCCAAGGGTCCCTTTGATTATTTTTTCATCTTCCCATGTCGCTCGATATACTACCATGGCGGGAGTCTTCCCTGTATATACTCCACCCTTTAGTAACTCATTTACTACCTCCTCTATTAGGTGCACACTCAAATAGAATGCCATTGTTGCGCCATGTTTAGCAAGCTCCGCTATTGATTCGCGTTGTGGAACCGGTGTGCGAAGTTCCGCTCTTGTTATTATTAAAGTTTGTGTTACTCCAGGCAGCGTTAGCTCTAAGCTCGTGTCTGCAGCTGCTCCAAACAAAGCAGTTACGCCTGGCACCACCTTGCACATTATGCCCTCTGACTCTAGCTTGTCTATCTGCTCTCGGATTGCGCTGAAAAGGGCTGGATCGCCGTCGTGGAACCTTATAGCAATCTTGCCTTCATTAGCAGAATCGTGCAGGATCTGATAGATTTTTTCTCTGTCTATAATTGCAGCATCGTAAAGCTGCGCACCTTTCTTGGCATATTGCAAAATCCTTGGGTTAAGAAGTGAGCCTGAATAGATAATAGTGTCTGCTTCTTCCACCAGCTTTTTTGCCCTGATCGTTATAAGCTCAGGGTCCCCGGGGCCTGAACCCACAAAATACACAGTTCTAGTCTCTTGCATTCTTTTTTGCCACCATGATAGAAAAGTACTTTTCAGTTGGACCTTTTTTGCCGCGGAGTTCTGAAATCTTTTTCATCTCCAACACCTCTTCTTCATCTGAAACATTCTGAGCTATTGCAACAGTCGCGCTGTCAGGAAAGCCTGCTTCACCCAGCATATCGATCACGCTATCAAAATAACGTCCATCCTTTAGAAAAATGACAGTATCACAGGCGCTGGCAGTGCGCTTGACTTTTTCAAGATCGTAGCACGCTGGTACAATAGCTACGGTTTCGTCACCTTCTGCTAAGCTAATCCCTGCTTTTGCAGCAATTGCAAACATGGACGTCACACCTGGAACTATTTCAATTGCTATGTCCTTATATGCCCTTTTTAACTCGCGCTGTATATATATCCAGGTGCTGTAAAGCGCAGGATCTCCTACTGTGAGATATACGACTTTTTTACCAGTTCTAACTGCACTTGCAATTTCGTCAGCGTTTCTCTTCCAGTAGTCCCTGAGCGATTCTTTGTCCTTGACCATGGGGAAAACAAGGCTGACTGTCTTAGTAAACTTGCTAATATATTTTTCAACCACAGAAAGCGCAATACTAGATTTGCCTTCCCTTGCAGTAGGTGCAAATACCATATCTGCACTTTTTATAAGATCTGCTGCCCGCACTGTGAGAAGGTCTGGGTCTCCCGGGCCGCATCCAATACAGAAAAGTTTCATAGGTTACAGCACAATCTCAGAGCAATTTAAATTTATTATGGATAGAGCTGATCGCCCGTATAGCGGTCGACGATCCTTATTGCCTTAGTCGGGCAGGTTGCTGCAGCAGCGTATATGCTTTCATAGTCTGCACAGGTTTCGCACTCGACTTTCGCCTTCGGATTGACCATTTTGTTCTTTTCTACCACAAAAACTTTTGGCGCAAGAACCTCGCAACTCCCAAATGCCATACATAGGGAAGGCTCGACAATTATGTGGAATCTGCCTCTTGATGTATCAGGCAAATATTGCCAATTGAAAATATCTATAATCTCACTTTCGTTTGCCATTTTCTGTGACTTAGGATTTGTGTGTACTTGCTCTTGTTTTGACTCTGTCATCTCAAACGAATTGTCAAATACCCTGGTATTGTTGTATTGTGCCCTCTTTGTTTCATCTGACAGAACCTCAAATGCGGTGTTTATTTTTTTTATCATTTCTTCAGCATAAACTGAGTTATTCCTATCCGGATGGTATTTTCTGGCAAGCCGCCTATATGCATACTTGATTTGTTTGTAGCTGGCCTTCTCCGGAACTCCAAGAACTGCATAGTAACCTTTACTGTCTGTCAATAATGACCAAATGTGAGTTAATTGAATTATTATATCTTATTGCAAAATAATAGCGCTTAGCACAGATTTTTGAAGTGCAGCATCACACGGTTTAGAGTTAATAAAATAATTTGTGTACATATTGTTGTATATATGTAAACCTAGTTGGTAATAGCCAGGAGCAAAGACATTTGTCATTTATTTTCGTGTTATGAGCGTAAATAGTCCATGTTTATTATTCCATTCCGTTGGAAAGAAACTTCTTGACCAATTTACACTGCAGTATCTTTCATTTAGTCATGTCATTTTATGTCCTATCGATATTTTGAAAATTTTTTACAAACTCTTTCTGCTTGGGAAAAAAGATCAAATTTAAAAATAAGCGGCAGATATTGCTAAGCGTTATGGCAAAAGCCAAAAGTAAACAAAAGAAAGGGAAGCAAGCAAATCTCTCAAAAACGAGAAAAAAAAGCAGCATAAAGAAAAAATCTATATCCAAGGCCCGTAAGAATGGCAAGAAAAAGGCAGCCCGAAGAAAAGCTTCGCCTCGGACAAAGACCAGACGTGTTGAAAGAGTGCCTGGTCCTGCTGCATTTACCGAGATTGCATCTGAAGAAGTGACATCCCCTACGCCTGCTCAAGAGGAACAGGAGATATTAGAATCAACAGAATCAATAGGAACTGGCAAAAGCGAATTTACATCGGTTGATAGCAACAACAATACAAAAACTCTTTATGATGAAAATTCATAAACGCCTATATCTCTAAGGTTGGGCTTTTGTGTTGAACCCTCAAAAATACGGGAGCTCTGTTTAACTACCTTCTATTGATATTTTTCTGTTCGTTGAGA
>JBQGBZ010000067.1:0-17460 GCA_052038215.1 Nitrososphaera sp. | reverse complement strand
GCAACATCATAGATACGCTAAGGACCAGGAAGGAGCACCCTTCCAAATCACTTAGTATTTCCTGTTACTCTGTCTGATGAGAATCTTATTTCATCGCCGCTCTAGTTCATGACATTACAGAGAGACTGGAGGTACAAAACGGAGGGAGTGCTCATAGCTTAAAATTTATTCACCTCTTTATTAGATGACTATTTAACTGAAGAATTACAAAATCGGCGAAAATGATTATTCTTTGCTAAAGAAGAAAAAGAAACGGAATTGATCAAAATCTTATTATCGCCATAACTTGCATTACATCTCTACATGGCTAAATCCTCCCATGATTAGGCTTGACCCTCTGGTGATTAGACCATCAAACTGTTTTACAAGTTGACCAATACTTTCATCAAGCATCATCTTTGTATAGACCTCATTTGCGTGAGCTTGGTCCCTGTAGAATTGCAGCAAGACCCATAGTTCCTCGTCTTCTCCTATGGAAAGCTTCTTTGTGATACTTTCCAAACCCTCAGGTGTAGACTCATTTTGCTCTATTGTTTTTGTACCGTCTAAGTAGTAAATCTCAAGTCTCACTCCATGATTTTTGAACCATTCTACAAATGGCTGGCCAATCTGTGTCATGGCATCATGGTTCCTTTTCGGTGCTCGGATGAAATTAAGTCCCAAGTATTTTCCAGTTTCTTTTTGTTCTATTTCGCTATTGGATTCAGATCTGTTTTCCACGGTAGTATACTCAATTTGGTATGATAAATACGGTGAGGCATATTGAAATATGATTCGTTACAAAACTGGCTAGAAGTTAAAATCGCAATAGGATGGACGATTCAATAATTAACACAAAAAAAGCGGATAAAAGGGCCCCATTAGTCCTATTTTAATAGATTGTTCCTAAGCCAAGCCGAACAGGACTATTTGCTAGATAGAGACAGGCCAGTCATGATTATGTCTGTGTCAAGTCCAGACAACAAAAAGCTGAAAGTATTTGTTGATCAAGAATTACATTTGTTATTGAAGAATGGCTATCTTTCAGACATTGCAGAATTTCGCAATATTGCAATTTTCCGCAATCCATCAAAGGGCCTAGTAGCTCAGTTGACAGTGGGAGGTTTCGCCTATGACCATCAAAACAAGAATGAGAATGGAAGCCCTAGATGGGATTTGAACCCACGACCTAAGGTATCCGCTCCTCCTCTAAGGGATGAGCGAGGAATTACGAAACCTTCGCTCTGCCAGCTGAGCTACTAGGGCAAAACATATGCAAGTTCAGCTCCTCGATATTTAATGGTTCACGCTAGAATAAATAACACTGAAAACAGATTTCTTGTGTGAAAGTATCGATCTCAGGAGTTCGAGGCATCTACGGACAAGACCTCAACCTTCACGAGGTGAATAGGTTTGCAGGATTGTTTGCGGGTTTCATCAAGTCTTGCAAGTGCGTAGTCGCACGAGACACTCGACCATCAAGTGCGATTATTGCTCAAATTGTAAGTGCTAGCCTGATGGCTGCAGGTATAGACGTTTACAACCTAGGCATTGCGCCGACTCCTGCGGCATTTCGAGAAGCCCGAAGGTATGAAGCTAGTATCATTGTGACGGCGTCACACAATCCGTTAGAGTGGAACGGGCTCAAATTCGTAGTAGATGGGAGAGGTTTGTTTGAGCACGAATTACATGAAATGCTCGAAGTGACAAGCAATCGCATGGGCAAATTTGGAAGTGAATTTCAGATTTTCACAAACTATACTGATATTGTTGCAGAGGTGGCCAAAGGTGATAATACCCCTGTTGAAGTAGGAGTTGATACAGCTGGTGGAGCCGCATGCGGTTATGCAGAGCAACTGTTCAAACAGCTAGGACACAAGTACTACAGCATCAACGGCGTTGCAGGGATATCATCAAGGGGTCCGGATCCGACTGCAGATGACTTGGCCGACTTGCGCGGACTTGTAACTGCAAACAAACTAGATTATGGTTTTGCGCTTGACTTGGATGCTGACCGACTTGTAGTTGTCAACAGCAAAGGTGAAAAACTCAATCCTGATGCAACTCTGCTGCTATGTATCGCAAGAGGACTCGAGATGGGTCTGAAAAAATTTGTTACAAGCATCGACACGAGTGTTGCAGTAGAGAAATACATCTATAAGAACAATGGCAAAGTTGTTGCATACTCCAAGGTAGGCGAGGCAAATGTCGTCAGCAAGATGCTTGATGTAAATGCAGAGGCGGGTGGAGAGGGCAGTAGTGCCGGGTTTATTATGCCTAAGGTTAACATGTGCCGGGATGGTCTCTTGGCTGCGGCAACTATCTCCACCCTTGACAAGAAGACTGTAGATGAATGCCTAGATTTTGCTTCAGAATTTGTACAAATACGATCAAAGATAGCAGCTAATTCTTCGCTTCATAGACTAGTACTCGACAGGCTACCAGACATCCTCAAAACTGAATCGTATTCAATATTAACAGAAGATGGCGTCAAGGCAATAATAGACGAAGACTCTTGGGTATTAGTCAGGCCATCAAACACCGAACATGCAATCAGAATATCTGTCGAATCCAAAGCCGAGAAGGCGCAGGCCATATACAAGAAGGCGATCGAAACGGTCCAGACAATATATGATCAAGTTAGATGAAAAACAAATTATCCGCATCTTTGCAGACAAGCTGGGAATTAGCAATCTTGACGACATTGCGGTTCTAAAGAAGGGAATTGTTATTAAAAGCGATATGCTGGTTGCAAGTACCGACATCCCCCCTGGCATGGAGGCTTGGCAGACTGCACGAAAAAGCATCGTCTCATGTGTAAGCGACCTCGCGGCCAAGGGCGTGAAGCCATATGCAGCGGTAATCTCACTTGGTATACCAAACAGCTGCTCAATGCAACGACCAGTTATTGAAGGACTTGCCGAAGGGTTTGCTCTTGCATCAAAGGAATTTGGTGTCAAAATAGTGGGCGGTGACACAAATGAAGCTGACGAGCTTGTTATTGATTGCACCATAATTGGCTTCCCTAAATTCAAAGTTCCAACAAGGAGCGGAGCCAGGCATGGAGATTATGTCGTCGTATCTGGGCTATTTGGATTTGCTCCTGCTGGACTATCTATACTACTACAAAAGAATGCCGTTACAATCAACGAAACTAATCACAACGATGACAACGACGACATCAACAGCATATTTAGTAAGCAAGCTGTGAAATCAGTGCTCGAACCTCGTCCAAGGCAGCGTTTTGGGTTAGCCCTTGCAAGATATTTTTCATCATCAATTGATTCAAGTGATGGACTGGCAATATCTCTATATCAATTGGCGAGCCAAGGTGAAAATATCGACATCATAATTCATAGTATGCCCGTTGTATCTGGTTTGGATAAGTTCGCACAGGATAATAGCCTTGACACGCATGAGTTGCTATTCCATGGCGGTGAAGAATATGAAATCGTAGCAACTATTTCGGATACAAAAATAAGACGAGCCGAGACTGAGGCAAAGAGGGCAGGTGTAGATATGTACGTCATAGGTAGAGTGCAAAAGGGCTCTGGCAAAGTGTTTGTCCAAAATCGGATGCTTGAGAATAGAGGCTATATCCATTTCCATAAGCGATAACATTTTTAACTCTCTTCAGAAGCAAGTTCAAGTTGCATATGTCTGAAACATCAGGCGACATTACCCAAACGAAGTGGGGAGTGGCTCACATTTTTAGCAGTTACAATAACACGCTTGTTCATATTACTGATTTGAGTGGTAGTGAGACAATCTCATTTAGTTCTGGTGGACGCCACGTTACTGCTGATCGTTATGAATCATCGCCCTATGCTGCCATGAAGTCTGCTGTAGCAGCAGCTGAAACAGCCAAGGCAAAGGGCATCAATGCCTTGCATATTCGAGTACGTGCCGTTGGAGGAGTAGGTCCAAGAATTCCAGGCCCCGGAGCACAGGCTGCCATCAGGGCGCTTGCAAGATCAGGTTTTCGTATTGGCAGGATAGACGATGTGACTCCTGTCCCTCACGACACCACAAGAAAGCCTGGAGGCAGAAGAGGACGTAGAGTCTAGAGAGATTTCATTTCAGGCGCCATTTTTATCTGGGCGTTGCATCCTCTGTTTTTTAATTCATTCTGAAGCCAGGCAATTAACTTGTCCTCAATCTTTTTGCCTTTTGATGAATCTATTTTGTTAGCCTCTTGTGAGTACATTTTCTCCACAAATTGGCCTGCCAAAAACATCTTCGAGAAGGACCATCCAAGGCTCTGCACTGGCGGATCAATAGCATAGGAGTTTTCCAAGTGATAAAGCCTCTGATATTCCGAGAGCAAGTCTAGTGCAATCTTGGCATCGGGTTCAAAATCGATCGTCTGAAAATCCAAGATAAATGTTCCCATTATCAAGGCGAATCCTTTTTCTGCTGGTTCTTGAGTTTATCGGAGAATGAGACGAACTTGCCATTGTCTTCCACCTTAATTGTAGTGTTAACCCTTATCTTGAGACCTACAGACCTGAAAAGCACCAAGAGTTCACCTCCCGATATCTTGCTTGTTATTTCACCAGCTAAAATAAGACTAGCAATTCTAGCGACAATTGCCTCAGTCTGGACAGGATACTGGCCGTAGGCGAGATCTAGTACTTCGTCTGCCCTATCATAGAGGTATGGAGTTAAGATCTCTCTCGAATACTTCGGCCGTGAAGTTGACGATGAAGACTGCTGGTTAACCTTGGCCCTTTCTATTGCAGCTGCCTTTTCGCGAAGCTCCCTTAGCTTACGTGCGTTGATTATGTCTATGTCAGGGTCATCAGATGATGATGATGACGACGACGTTAGCCTTTTATCACTCCTATTGGCACAAGCCGCGCCACCTTGGTAGCAATACCAAGGGAGTGCGATACATTGGCTACAGCATCAACATCTTTGTATGCTTCTGGTGTCTCTTCAACTACGCCTTCCTTTGTGAGCGCTCTGACATAGATCCCTTTAGACTCCAGGTTATTTTTCACACCGTCTGCTGTGTAGCTCCGCTTTGCAGCAGACCTAGACATAATTCGTCCTTCTCCATGTGCATTAGATCCAAAACTTAGGTCAAGTGAATTTTTATTGCCAAGCAGAATCCAGCTGGCAGTGCCCATCGAACCTGGTAGTATTACTGGCTGGCCAATACTCCTATATCTACTTGGTACCTGTTCCATTCCTGCAGGGAATGCCCTTGTGGCGCCTTTCCTGTGGACCACAAGATCCGAGGTACCGTCGCCATCAATCTTGTGGCGCTCTACCTTGGCAATGTTATGTGCAACATCATAAATGAGATCCATGCCAAGATCATCACCTTTTGACTTGAACACTAGCTCAAACGTTCTCCGAGTCCAGTGTGTAATCATTTGACGGTTGGCCCATGCAAAATTGAGTGCAGAATACATTGCTTTGCGGTACTCCTCTCCCTCTCTGGAATTATTTGGAACGCAAGCAAGCTCTCTGTCTGCAAGCGACAACCCATATTTTCGCAGCACTGATTCAGAAACCCGTAGATAATCAGTGCATATCTGATGCCCAAAGCCCCTAGAGCCACAGTGAATAAGCACCGTAAGCTGACCGACTTGGTTAATGCCCATTGCCTTGGCAGCACGCTCGTCAAAGATTTCATCTATTTTTTGTACTTCGAGGAAGTGGTTGCCGGAACCCAGGCTGCCAAGCTGTGCGGCGCCTCTCTTTCTAGCAGTGTCTGAGACGCTTGCAGGGTCAGCCCCATCCATTCTGCCTCTTTCCTCGCATGCTTCCACATCATCTTCAGTACCGTATCCATGGTTTACCGCCCACCCGACACCTTCTATTAGCAAATCGTCAAGTTCTGTATTTGTAAGCTTGATTGCTCCCTCGCTTCCAACGCCTGATGGAACTGATTTAAAAAGTTGATTGACCAACTCTTTTATCCTTGGCCTGACATCACGTTCCGTCAGGTCCGTCTTTATTAAGCGTACGCCACAATTGATGTCGTAACCCACTCCTCCTGGGCTAATTACTCCTTTTTCAAGATCAGTTGCTGCAACACCTCCTACAGGAAACCCGTAGCCCTCATGGCCATCGGGGAGCACGATCACATGTTTTTTGATGCCTGGCAACGTGGCGACATTTGCGGCCTGGTCAATTGTCCTATCGGTCACCATTTTTGAAATCAATGATTCGTTGGCATAGATTGTAACTGGTACTCTCATACCTTTGGCCAGTTCTGGATCTATCCTATACTCAAGGTCACTTATCTTTCTGACTCGATGGCTGCCGTTCCTGGTAATAAGTTCATCCAATTCTGTTGCTGCTATTTCTTGTAAAGTAATTATAAGCCTTGCCCGCCGAAGGAGAAAACGAAATGTCAACTCTAAATCGAGTTCGAACACGTAAATAATAATCATAATTCCATAGAGCACACAAACAAACCTAGATCATGCTATATTATGACTCTACATGCACTACAGTAGCAAGCCAGTGAGTGACTGTAATCATGTATTGTGCATCTAGCAAGAAGATTTATTTTCGCCGCTTTGCCGCCCTATCTTTAATACCGATGCCAATACTGCCGATAGACTCTGGACGTTATGGTAGCAAAGAGATGCGTGATATCTTTGCTGATGAAAGGAGACTGCAGTATCAGCTTGAATTTGAGTCAACAGTTGCGCAGGCACAGGCCGAGCTAGGCATGATTCCTCAAGCTGCAGCGGATGAGATTACTAAAGGATCTCTCTCCGGCAAAGTCACTCCTGCTAGAATCAGCAAACTTGAGTCCGTGAGCGAGCATGATACCGCTGCAATGGTAGAGGCGTTAAGTGAGCAAGTCTCGGCGAGATCCAAATTATGGATACACTATGGACTGACAAGCAATGATGTCACAGACACAGCCACGTCAATGCAGATGGGCGACGCCTTTTCAATAATTCAATCGAAGCTAGCCAACTTTGCGCAGGTTTTAGTAGATAGAGCAATTGAGTTCAGAGACGTGCCAGCAGTAGGCAGGACGCATGGACAGCATGCAAGCATCATTTCATTTGGATTAAAGTTTGCCGTATGGGCAGCTGAAATGGCCAGGCACATAGAACGCATCAAGGAAGGTGAAAAACGCTTTCTAGTCTGCAAGACGCTTGGAGTAGTTGGCACTGGCTCATTAATGGGGGACAAAGCACTAGATGTACAAAAGATTGTTGCACACAACCTAGGTCTTTACTCTGTAGATGCTGCAACACAGATCGTGCCCCGAGAAAGGTTTGCTGAGGTACAATTTTATATAGCGCTTATTGGCTCCACGCTTGAAAAAATAGCCCTCGAGATAAGGAACCTGCAACGCACCGAGATAGGTGAAGTTGCCGAGCCCTTTCGCAAGGGCCAAATGGGAAGTAGCGCTGTGCCAGTCAAGCGCAACCCTATAAAAAGCGAGCGAGTATCTTCGCTCGCAAGAATGCTGCGATCGTTTGTCGGTGTCTCGATGGAAAATATTGCATCATGGCATGAGCGCGATCTCTCAAACTCTGCAAATGAACGCTTCATAGTCCCAATGGCACCTATCTTGCTTGATGAAATGCTAAATGCAATGACAGTAGTTGTTCGAGAGCTAAAAGTAAACAAACAGAGAATTACTCATAATATTGAAATGACAAAGGGTCAGATCTATGCCGAGTTCATACTCGACGCGCTAATAAGAAAAGGAGTTGCCCGCTTCGATGCGTATCGAGATATACAAAGAGTAGCATTTTCAGCAGTTGAAAGTGGTGGGCACTTTTTTGATGCCGTATCTAATGATGGGACTATTTCAAGCAAGTTATCAAAGCAGGAATTGACGATTATTTTTAATGCCAAAAACCACCTGGCTGCATCTGAAAGAATAATTGAAAATATATCTACGATGGTCTCCAATATTACAAAAAAGATGTAAATGCCGTCGGTGAGATTTGAGCTCACGACAGCTCGGTCTTCAGCTTCACCCCTTAAAAGGTCGAGTGCTCTCCCAGGCTGAGCTACGACGGCACTTATAAGATTAGTTTTACGGATCATATATAATCGTGTCTTAAAACACAAAAATACACAAGCAAGCATTATTATTCCAATTTTTACGGCATCCTGTTACAAGAAATTTGTATTAGGCTCCGGTGTCCTTCAATTAAAGCCATAAGAAGGAGGCTCGATTTGAGCTAGGTATTCATTACTTATTGTGAATATGGGCGTATGTGTTGCGTATGTGTATTTCTTCCGTTTTTTATTCTACTGTACGGTAGGTAATAGGACTAAGACTAAACCATCGGTCCAATAGCTGAAACTTGATTTTCAGATGCTCCGATTAGGGAATTATCTTACTTAAAGTAAATAAGCAAAAAAGGTATAAGTTGATTATATTATGATCAATGCTGATAATCAAAATCCTGTCATGGATTCAGCAGAAGAAAGAAGACGACGATTTCTAGAAGAATTCGAAAAGCCTTTCAAGTGTGAAAAGTGTAATGAGCGATTCAAGAAGAAAAAGTATCTTAGAGAGCACAAATCCGAAGTCCATTCCTACTGATTTTAAAAAGGTGCCGGAGGCGGGATTTGAGCCCGCGACCTTACGATTTCTTACCAGATGAGATTATGAGTCGTACGCTCTAACCAAGCTGAGCTACCCCGGCACGAAGTGTAACGCCACCGGATTTTAACAGTACATAATATAAGTTATGCAAGAAAAGAATACCGTGGAGGTGGATGCGAAGCAAAATTAAGCTTTTCATACTCGTACTGCAATGCCGTGTTGTGGATATTATTCTATTATTGACAGGTATGGCAGCGTGAATTGGGTCAAATAATGGGATATGTACACTCATTCAAACATTCGGCGTACATCGCCTTCGAGCACGCCCGAACCTGAGTGCAGCCTGTCGATGTGGTTCGATAGTCCTTCTTTTGTGTCAAATGGAGACTCACAATATGGACACACAAGCTTGGCAGTGCTGATGTCTTTCATATAGACTATCGCCTTGGGGTTTATAATACAGACGGGAGTGCCTTTGATAGCAGTGTGCGCTGTAGATACCGTTGCCATATGGATCTTCTCAAAGATGTCGTCTCGAGAAACCATTCCAAGGACAGCCGAATGGGAGCTGATGATTACTTGCCTAACTACATGCTTATCCATGATTGACAGGGTTTCTTGAACCGTGTTGTGGGGACCCACAGCAATTACTGGGCTTGTCATTATTTCTCTGAGCCTAACTTTGCCCGGATTTCTTCCCTGCGACATTACCTTGAAGAGAATGTCCGTCTTGCTCACAATACCCACTACTTCTCCTACGTGTGATACAAGGACGCTTCTTACGTCCCTCTCTTTCATCAGGTTTAATGCCTGGTCTGTGAATTTGTCACCTTCTAAAATGGCCACATTAGTGTTTATGAAATGCTCAATAGGCGAAGACAGCAGTGCAGAAATGTCATCAGGGATCGTGGATCCGCTCATAAATATCACTAGTCTATTCTGCTTTATTTAAGCGTCGCTAAACTTTTTTGTCTTCAAATCTTAGCTTTATAAGGTTCTGGCCACCTGCTTTACGAATTTCGACAAGCTCTTCGCGCTCAAGCCTCTTGACCAACCTCCAAATTGTAGTCTTGGGTATCTGAAACTTGGTTCTGAGCTCACTTTCAAAAACTGCGCCTTCTTTTTCAGCCAGAAACTTTAGTACCTGTTGATCTTCTGGGCGCAAATGGGGTTTTTCTGTAAGTATATTGCCAACTATGCGTGAAAGGATAGATCTATCTATCTGCGAATTGGAGGCACTACTCGAGATTGGGGGAATGCTTGTCTCTTCTAGTGAGCCTAGTATGTCCTGTTGTTCTTCTACTTCTTTCACAACATCTCGCCTGAGATCGATTGGTGCTACGGAATGAGCGGGTCGGAATACAGCTCCTGCCCTGCTTCCAGTACCGCTATTGTTAGTAGCGGGGTTTGATAGATCATTTGTCTTATGTATTTGTGGCACTGGCTCTAATTGGCTACTAGTAGTATCGCTAGCATTACGCTTCTTCTTCTTCTTCTTTAGGAATAACATGGCCCCTATCGCTCCTCCTGCGACTGCTGTAGCTGATAATGCTGTTATGACTACAGACAGTGGCATTTCGGGCTGGGAAGACTCATTGTCACTGAGTGCTAGAACAGCCTCCTGGGCAGTGCTTATGGCTTGAGTATAATTGCCGATTGTAAATTGGTTGTTTGCCTGCCCAAGGATCTCTCTGATGGCACTATCATCTGCGATACTGCTCCCTGCAGCATTGTTTAACTGCGCCTCCGAGTTGGCAAGTGCTTCTTGAGCTGCAGCATACTCTCTGCTTGTTGCAATAGCTGCATCATTAGCCTGATCTGCTAATCTTTCAGCTTCTGTGAATCTACTGTCATCACGTGCAATTGTTGCTCGCTGGACTAGATCGTTTGCGCTTGTCAGTACAATGCCGGGATAATTGTTATTTATCCCAAAGATTGTGGTTTCGGCTGCTTTTATGACAATGTTTGCCTGTTCTTGAGTGCCCAAAGTTCCAATTACATAAACGAATCGTGTAATGCCTGGCTTGTATGTCAGGAGTTGTTGATCGCCTACAAGTACTATAGAGGGGTTTTCTCCAGGATCTGTCAATATACTATCCGGCGGTAGTTTGACTGAGAGGCCGACTGTTGAATTTAGGCCAAATATCCATTCCCGCCGATCCTTGGATAGAAAATCCGAGGTAGTATAACTTATCTTAAGGTTTGTAGCATTAGGTCTGTTGAGGACAATTTCATTTGGTGTTTCACCTCTCTTAAATTCAACTGGATTGTCCTCGTAGTCGACGACTACAAGGTCACTTATATCGTCTCCAAAGAGGTTGATCCTTACTTCTTCAGCAAGAGGATTCTCAATGCCAACGTTTTGTTCAACGAGCGCATCGCCGTTTGCAAAGAGGGCGATGAAGAGTGATGAGGCTGAGCTAGGTTCTTGCTGGTCACCTTGCTGCGCAGAGACTGGGAGTATGGCAACAATGACAATAACAATGAGCATCACCGGCATTAAAAAACCGGCCCCATGCCTCCATTGATATGCCGATACCATTAAAACGCGTTTACCAATCTTTAAAGGAGGACTGGAAACGATATAAGTCTTCTGACTTTCCTACTTCTTTATCTCGGGGTAAAATGTTCTAAAGTTTTTGTCTTTATAATCCTCTACCCACTTAAACTTACGCTGAAGAGTGGAAGTATATATTTTAGTCCAATCAAGCTGCACATAATTGAGCCACGCCTTCATAATCCGCGGATCAATGTAATTGCGTAGTGAAGTACCAAGATTGTAGTCACGGGTCACCTGCTGAAGCGTTACCTGCATTTGTAGCCTCTCTATCTTTTCTTCTAGTCGCTTCTTTTGCAGCCCTGTCTTCCAATTCTTTGCTGCAATATCTGCCTTAAGTCTAGCTATTGCCTCATTCTTTTTGGTAATCGATTCTTCGAACTTTTCCAGTGCTTTTCTAGCTGTCGGGTTCTTTGGGTCGATTCCTTTTTTGTGATTACATGTGATCGCAGCTTCGAGGTTTGCCTTCTTGGCGGCATAGATTTTCTGTGTTTCAGGAGAGTTCTTGTCTACGTTCGCCTTTGATAATTGCATTTGCACTATCCTCGTTGCAATACAGGTTCTGAACACCTTGGCGGTAAGCCCCGGCATTATTTGCTGTAAGAATGCGTTTACTTTACGAGAGTTAATACCATCAAATATCTGATCGCTTGGCTTTTTATCTTGCATGAAGTTTTTAAGATTGTCATATAGTGCTCTTGTGTCTTCAGTATTTACTTCGAGTCTCTTTTGCCACGGAACACTGTCCTTACCCAAAAAATTGAATTCTATAACTTGAGCACTATTTATCTGTGGGAATGCAATATGCTCAACTCTGAGCGTACTAGCGCCGACGGTGTCAGCTTCCTCAGGATCCTTTTCGTCGCCCACTCTCATAGCAAGCTTTAGTATGAGGTAGGCAACAGTAGCTACCTTACCGTCTCCCTTGATCATTCGCCGCATTACTTCTCTATGCACTTTACCCTCGCGCTCGGCCAGTTTTTTTGCCTTATCATACTTGGCTTTATCATTTTCTTGGCGGAGCGCTGCAGAGTCGTGCAGCCATACATACTTGCGCTTGCCAGTCAGGGTTTCCATCCACGTAGCAAGCCATGTCGATGAATGATCGTGTACGATCGCCTTCCAGTTGCCCTCAGGCACTGGAGCATTTTCGCCCAAGTTGAGTGTAACGTCCTGAGGCCTTACACGTGGCTTCCAGCGTCCTCTTATTGGATGCTGTCCGCGGCCCATAAACAATCCCGGTGGCTCGACTAGCCAGTTTGCCACATCAACCTCAATACCGTCGACTACGGCCTTGCCATAAATGGACTTGAGCCTTTCGTGCTCCAGCTTTCTTGCTTGGGCGATACTTTTCTTTTGCTCTTTTGGGAGGGCCTTGTATCTTTCCTTCTCACGCTCTTTCATTGATCTTTCTTCGTCTGCAAGTTGATAAGCAATGGAAAAGTCTATGTCATTTATCGTGATGTTGCGATGCCTTTCGGGAAGGATCTTTTGGAGGTCGCTTAGGAAATTTTGTTGAAATAAAGGATCTTGAACGTAATGAGTATCTTTTTTCTTCGCCCACGCATAAACGATCTCTTCCTGATCCCGGTTTAGCACTAACTTGTCTCCCCTGATGATAATTGTTATGCCCCTTGGCTGATACTCGGGAGGGAAGGCTACACCTTTATGCTCAAGTGTCTGCCACTTTGCACGTGCGGTAGTAATGACGGCCTCTTCCAATTTTATTTAAAGCCATCTACAACTACTCTTAAACTTTATCCCGTCAGACAAGGGCTCTGTCACCCCAGACCTTTTCCCCTATTTTGGTTTTTTCGCCCTCCACTATCTTATTCATTACTTCAATTGCAGCACGCTTATGCAAAAACTCATTGTTGTTACCGCACCGATAGGAATAGGTGCAACGAGGACAGCCACTTTCGCTTTTACATGCACACTCAGATAATATGCGAAGCGAGCGTCCAAAAGCGAGCTCTAGCCTGTCATACAATATCCTACTGGCTCCATTACCGCCAACGCTACCGTCATAGACAACTATTAATCCCGAAGAGCCAAGGGAAATGCCACCTAGGTCTTGTGATGCACCGCCTGTTATCATCGCACTCCCTTCTATTATGACATGTTCTGAAGCATGAAAGCCGCTCATTTCTACGTACTGTTCGTCTGCTATCGCTTGTAACAGATTTGACGGCCTAGGTGCTCTGAACACAAACCCTTTCGTAACGAACTCATATTCTAGCGGTTTGTCAAGCATTATTTTTTTTCCTTGTGCTACCTCTTGGCCAATTTCAACATTGACGTATCCTAGTACTTTCTTTTGGATGTTCAGCGCACAGTATGCAACTTCGACTCCAAAAACTACTTTTTTCTCATATATTTCTAAAATAGAGGGCCACTCGTCGTTCAAAGCCTTAGTGTAATAAGGGTAGTCGGTCGGAATAGACACGAGCTCAGCATAGGACTGACTGTTCGGATCAAAATGGAGCTCATGTACTTTGTAGCGTCGACCTCCAAGAAAGTATATTGCGGATTGGTGGAGCTCTTCAAGTGCCTGTGGCAGCGTGCGATCGCCTATGATCTTATTATTGAATTTGATGTCGACCCTAGTCCCTATGCCTCGGATGCTAAACTCATTAAGTAACTTCAAAGCCTCCCTCAGGTCAGGCACGAATCTATCTCTAGCTACTTTGACAATGCCCTTTGAGACAAGCTTTTGAAGTACATCCCATATCTGCTTAGATTCTGCTATCAGCAATGGCTTGTCGCAGACCATTGCTAGTACTTGGTACTCCATTACAAACGGGTTCGTTGGGTCTGTATACGCCAATTCATGATCGTCCATATAATCTGCTGGGTGCGTCTTGTAATACTGACTTATTGGATCATTGCCGAGGGCTAGAAATGCGTATCCTTGCTGGCCCCTCCTTGCTGCCCGCCCGACTCGCTGAAAAAGCCTGTTAATAGGTACTATATTGGAAATTATAGCATCGACACTTCCGATATCAATACCTAGTTCCAGGGTAGGTGTGGCAGATATCGCTGCTAGCTGGTCTCCTTTGAACTGTTGTTCTATTTCTTTTCTGAGAGCAGATGATAATCCTGCACGATGGACTCTGATGTTGATTCCCTGCCTTGCTCCGTAGAAGGCCATCAACTCGGCACTGAGGTGTGAGCTGGAAAACACTATGGTCTTATGCTTTCTTTTTGTGGTATGCTTGAGCAGGTCAAGCATTAATGACCTATAAGATCTAAGCGAAGGAAATATTATGGCAAGATTTATCTTCCCTCTTCTGCCTCTGCCGCTAATTACCTCCATATTCCTGCCAAAAAGTATCTCACAAAATTCAGCGGCATTTGGCAGTGTAGCTGATGCAGCAACAATTTGGAATTTACTTCCAGCAAGCCTCTCTAATCTTGCAATAATATGATGTACATTTGCTCCAAAGGTGCCTGTGTATACATGCGCCTCATCGACTACCAGAAATTTGGCAGTTCGGAGTATACGTGAGAATTTCGTCTTATGCATCATGTGATAATGTATCACGTCAAAATTAGTTATAACGACATCAGGTGGGGATTCTATTATGACTCTGCGATCCTTCCAAGGCGTGTCGCCGTCAAGGACAGCCACCCTAACGCCAAGTGGAGTTGCTATCTCTTGTATTTTGGGCAATTGATCGCGTGATAGTGCCTTAGTTGGATAAATAAAAATTGCAGATACTTTACCTTTCCCACTCCGAAGTGAGCCAAAGCGTGACGGTTGTTCTGCTGCCACATGTTGTAATAGCGGGATGCAGAAAGCCTCGGTTTTACCTGACGCAGTAGGTGCGGATATTACTACATCCTTACCCTCAAGGATTTTTCTAACACCTTCCTCTTGAAACTTATAAAGATAATAGATCTTTTTTGCTTTCAAGACATTGATTATGGCTTCGTCTACTGGAGCATGGTTGATCATACACCCAAACTCAGGTGGATGCTCGTCTATTGCTTGAAAGTCAACGATGTAGTCCTCTTGGGAACGCAGCGTCTGCTCAAGAAGCGAATCACCTGTAGCATTGGCAGCAGAGAGGAGAGCATCTATTTCTTGAGAAGACCGAATTATCTTTTCTTCTTGCATTAATAATTTTAGATCATCTGCATAAGCGATACCTGTGCCGCTCTCACAGCGGTCTAGAAAGTCTAGGTAAGCTTCGTCTATGCTCTCCGCTGTGGGTACTATTGCGCAAATATTGCATTTGGAACAGCGAAATATCAGCCGCCCATCAAATATTTTATCTACTTGTACTGAGTGTAAGGAATTGCACTTTGAGCAGCGATAGTTTACCAAACTGCATGCGCATAAGTAAGAGTAGGATAATTGCCTTTCTGTATCACCATTAGCTGGCAAAGACTGCAGAGGTTGATGCTGCGGTAGAGTCAATTAGCAATATTGGGACGCACTAAATGTTTCCACAATAAAGGAAGATTGTGTCATAGATAATACGTAAGTGCCATTATTTCAATGGCAGCCATGAGCGGAGCATCCGAAATTTATTGCTGCCCTACAGGCACTGAAGTATAATGTACATAGATAATTTCGAGACAGAGAAGACTCGAAATTATCTGAGCACCTTTGAAACCTGAGGGTTTGACTTATGCATGAGCAGTATGAAAGATACCTCATCGTCTTCGATCATGAAATTATCTGATAAAAGAAGGATCACTGACTGGGAGTAAAATTATCTATAATAATGGCAAGATAGAAGCTGCTGGCTAGTTGTCCGGTCTCGGAAGCCGCTACTGGACTGAGGTGATAGAGGTATTACGTGCAATCATCCCAGTTTATGATAGGGTCAACAGGGTCATCTCCCTTGGGAAGGATGATGAATACCGACTAAGAGGCATTAGAGGCCGCGTCATGCCCGGTAATATCATACTTGACGCCGGTTCGGGTTATGGAAACATGTCACGTTTAGCACTTTCCGAGGCAAATGGCAATGCGAACGTTGTAATGTATGACCCTCTGTTGGAGATGCTTGCCAATGTCAAGGAATACTTGCCGGGGCCGCAGCAGACAACAGCACTATATTCTGGTGTGTTTGAACATATGCCTTTTCGCGAGGGCACATTTGATGCTGTACTCTGCGGATATTCCCTTCGCGATTCAATACACCTCCAACGGGCCATAGGAGAGATACATCGAGTACTAAAGACTGGTGGCCGGCTTATAATAATCGACCTTGGAAAGCCAGATAACCGCATATTGAGAGCAATGATTTCGCTATATCTAAAGTATTTTCTTGGAATCTTTGCCTATTTGGCAGCTGGCAGAGTTGGACTGAAATTTAAAACGCTTTATGGTACTTACATACGCTGGCCCAAGAATTCAGACCTTGAGTCTATGCTAAAATTAAAATTTTCCCATGTGCACTTTGAGACAAGGATGATGGGTGGCGCAGTCATAATAGCCGCGTATAAGTGATAGTAGAGATGCAATGATTCACTTTATCGTACTCAATGCAATCTGCTTGGCTATTGTGGGCAACTCATACAGAATATGCATTCTCCCATAGTGCCAGTATTTGCATGAGAACTGCTTGCAGCGGACTATTCACAAGTTGGCCTAATCCTCACTGCAAATTATCTTCCGTACATGTTTGCCCCTTTCTTCATAGGACCGTAGCTCGATAGGCTCAACAAATCCTATGTTCTCTTCTCTGGCATCGTGCTTAATGTTATTTCAATCCTTGTGCGTTCTAGTGTACAATAGACACTTTAAGTTGCGCTTTACAGGACTCTTGCACGAGTAGCCCATTCTCTCTTCTGGCAATCTTCCGAGTTATTGACGTCTATCAATTCGTCTTCCGATTTCCCAGTCAGGAATATTTCTATGTACATTGGAGCTTGGATCTTAGGGTTTATGGTTGTAACTTTGATTGGAAAACTGATTCTAAACTTATTTGACTGACTATTATGCTCTATTCCAGCTTGCTGCAGCAACTATGACTGTAGCAGTTGTGCCCTCTGTACTTTTGCGCTACTACGGCCGGTCTGATGTTCGAAAGACTCAACAGGTCGAGCAAGGTCGGTCCAATTATTCAGAGAAATTACTAATCATCAAGGCTTGGCGGAGTTATACTTATGCTATGCAATCACGTTCAGGGTTGTGCTTGCAGTCTCTCCTGCGCATATGCGCAAAGCATCATTTACAGCTGAACACATTTAGATAATATTCTGCTTTTTTTGTGCTTCGCGATTTGCTACTCTTCTATTGCTCGTGGCAAGCGTATCAAATACAATGAGCTTGCACTTGCATTGGCCGTGCCAGCTACGGCAGCGGGTATGATTATCTCTTTTCTGTCACACTCAATTCTATCATTTGCAATATCAATTACAT
>JBQGBZ010000066.1:0-2948 GCA_052038215.1 Nitrososphaera sp. | reverse complement strand
AGGACCCGGCCAAGGTACTGTTGTGCGTAAACAAAAACTACCTTTTAGACATGACTGGGAAAAAGTAGTCTCTTCTGTCATCGATTTTGCTGTATCATCTGAAATACAAGAAAAAGTCGATCCCCAAAGAATAGCTTTGATAGGATATAGTATGGGTGGATATTTAGCACCTAGAGCCGCTGCCTTTGAAGATAGAATTGCTGCGTGCATAGCAGATGATGGTGTTATAAGCATTTATGATGCATGGGTCGAACAGCTACAAGCAATTCGCAAGGATGTGGAGAATGGAAATGGAGAAGTTGTTAATGCTGTTGTTAACACTATAATGAATTTTGACATTGGAGCAAAATGGAAGATTACACATAGTATGTCAGTATTTGGAGCTGAAACTCCTCTCGAACTTATTCAAAAAGTTTCTCAATATTCTATGCACGATATTGCGCGTAAAATAAAATGTCCTACGTTGCTTCTTGCTGGAGAAAGGGATCACTCCTTTGCAGGCCAGGCCAAGAAGCTGTATGACTTGCTTAAATGTCCAAAGGAATACATTTTATTTACAAGCGAGGAAGGTGCAGAGGATCATTGTCATATAGCAGCATTATCTCTCGCAAATCAGAGGATATTTGATTGGTTGGATGAAACGTTTACGGAGAGAAATTGACTCACCAATAAAAAAGGATGCTATACCGCCTTTAGGCATGGATGAGACTCTCTCCAAGTTCTGATTGAAAAATTATATAGTAAAGCCTAGTGAACTAATAATAGTTGTCAGGTTTTTCCAAGATAATCGAAGCTATGGGACTAATTAATTAAAACTATAAGAGCAGCCAAAGTGTAACGACCTTAAAATGGATAAATCCAATAGTTCAAGTAATAGTGGCGTAAACTCACAAGTACTCAGTACAGCTATCGAAAGCATCAAGAATCGGCCAGAAATGGCTAAGGTCACCTTCCATACGCAAACGCACTGGCAGAGCGGTGACGGATTTAAAATTACATCGAGTGGGAAGGATTTTCAAATGGGAGGTCAGACTGTCGAGAGACGAGAAGGGTTCACGCTAGTAAGTGATTATCCAGACGAAATGGGAGGCATGAGCAAAGGTCCTGCCGTCTGTGAAATGTGTATGGCTAGCATCGCTTCTTGCATCTCACAGACAATTATAGCTTATGCAACCATGATGGGTGTTCAGCTAGATAGCATAAGAATCGAAACAGAAGGTGATGTGGATATCAGAGGATTAACTGGCATATCGGACAAAGTAAGACCGGGCGCTCAAGAATTTCGGATGAATATTCATATGGATAGCAAGACTGCTTCTAAGGAGCAGCTAGAAAAACTGTATGAACTGGGAAAGAAGTTTTCACCAGCCTTGGATACATTGACAAATGGAACGACAGTCAAGACGACATACAATAATGGATAGTGGAATCTGCAAATCAGATTATAGAAAGTTTTTGCAGGAGGTTTTTTATACAGCAGAGAGAACCCCGACACCCTCACAAAAGGTAACCAGTTGCTGCAAAATTAGCTTGTTTTTTATACAATATTTTGACAACTATCTATTCTCTGTTTTCACTTTTTTACTTATTCAACTTAGAAGTATGGTAAGAAGAGAATAGGACGACAACAATTTTGCTTGTCATCAATCTTTTCGGTATGTGACGCCTCCTTCTTCTGTTACGCCTGTACTGCCTCTTTCCCCACCTGTTCCTCGGCCTCTTCGGCTATCTATTATAATTATCACTATTCCTGCAATGATTGTGAAAAAGCCTATTGTTGTTAATACCCCACCAACAATCACCAAAGATAAGCTACTGAGATCAACACCAGGTAGCGGCTGGCCTCCCTGCTCTGAAGGAGTGCTTGCAGCGGTTATGAATGGTATATAGCCGAACATTGCGTCAATTGTAACAGGTGCTCCTCCAGCATTGGTTATGTTGAGAATATGGTCGCCGGTGTTTTGGGGCTGAAAAGTAGTAAACAGGTTTGCAGAGAACTCATTGTTACTTACAATTATGCCAGACGGATCTTTGACAGTTTCGATCAACCTCACTACTCCTTGGGGTGTTTGAACATGGATGGCCACAGTTACTGGTCTTGAGACATCTGTTACTTCTCTTGTTGCTTGTATTAATCTGCCAGGCTCTATTGAAACCTGGTTGATAAGAGTGTTCCCTTGTAGAAACGTGCTAGCAAATGGGATAGCCCATACTGCAACTAATATTATTCCTGCAACAAACAACACTCCACCTACGATCAGGACAATATATCCACGTCCTATCACGCTGTCTCTTTTTTCCCTCCTATGTATTGTGTGTTGATATCTTGTCTTTGAAACTGATTGATTATAAATCCTGCTCCCCCAGCCACTGTGCCAATTACTGTAAGAAGCAGAAAAGAGGATACAGGGACTATCAACGGATTGAGAATTTGCTTTGATGTTTGTTCAATAGTCATGCCAAAGCCGCCAGATTCTGTTTCACCTACAGCAATATCGCCCAAGTATCCAGCATATATCATTAATATGCCAGTAGCAGCGACTCCAAAATTCATCAATACGAGATGAATCCAAGCCAAGCCATTTGTTACTCTTCCTTTGTAAGGCTTGCCAGTCCTAATCTCAAAGTGGTGATAAAACTGCGCTGTAAGGCCAGTGCCGATTACTCCAACTACTAAATAGAGGCCTAATCCTGCTAATGCAGTTATTTCACTAAATCCGACTTGGGGTATTGATAGCATTGCTTTAACAAGCAGTATGGGATAGCCTGTAGTAGCTGCAAATGCCGCAAGCATTGTGGTAAGCAAGGCTACTATTGCGCCTTGGATTATTGCAGCCCAAGTGAAGCGCGCCGACCACTTGCTGTATGCAACGGCTCCTAATGAGGTATTATTGACTGTGTTGCTACTATTATCCTCCCCATCCTCCTCCTTCTCTTCCTCTTCTTCT
>JBQGBZ010000065.1:0-1046 GCA_052038215.1 Nitrososphaera sp. | reverse complement strand
CTTGGAATTTCTGTAGGTCAGTAAGGCTGCTTGTGGATGGAAGAGGTTCATTAACTATAGTATTTATGAACAATGGCGACAACGTATAGACACCAACTGGAATTGCAACGGCTGTAACTATGATTCCAATGATTATTGCTTTTCTGGTATTCATACTCTATTTTCATCTTCTGACTCAATTTTGTGGATAGCGTACAAAAGAAAAAAGAAATAATGGAGATGTGTTGGGCAGTAGATCCTTTCTCCTCTATCTGGCAATATTATTCTAAGCCACCAACCTCCATAAATGGGCAATTGACCACAAATCCAGCTATTTGAGTGCTTAGCATGCCTTCAGAAGCAAAACTTGCTATTTCCGATGCAGTAGTCAAGAATTTTGCATTGGTGGGGTCATTCCAAGTCACTGTATTTATTCTCCACATTGGACTGTATTGTGTGTCTCCAATATTGCTGCCCGTAATACTTGCTTGGTATCCCATTGGACCTGTGCCCTTTATACCATTTGTAAAGATCCATAGGTCAGAGGACGCACCAGATAGTGTTACTGGCGCGGTCTTGTTTACAAACAAAACACCTAGTGCATTTGCTACGTCTTGATTTGAGGTATCAGTAGCAATATAGTAAATGGTAGAGCCGTTTGGAGCAAATCCCCTATGTGCAACAAATGTAACCTGTTTGTTTACAGTATCAATCTTTAGAACCTGCCCTGGACCATATGGTGAGCTGTCTGTTAATGTCTTGTTTTCTCTAACCAAAAGTGAGCCTCCCTCCCATTGTATGAATGGACAATTTACTACCATTTTTGTGGGCTCTATTGTAAGTTTGCCTTCCTGCAGAGCTGTTGTAATCTCTTGTTCTGACTTAAGCTCGACTGGAGTAACTCCTTCTTTCCATTGTACTAGCACTATTCTCCAAAGCGGACTATAATTCACATCTCCAGGCTCCGAGTCAGCTACGTTTGGCTGGAATCCTAATGGACCGGATCCTTCAATGCCATTCTTGAATGCATAGATATTTGACAAAGCAGCAGGAGGGGTATTAGCCAA
>JBQGBZ010000064.1:0-1103 GCA_052038215.1 Nitrososphaera sp. | reverse complement strand
GCAGCTGTCCCAAGCGAGAGCACTCTTTTTCATCTCATCTTCCTTTGAATGTTGGGTGCAGTGGACTGAGCCGTGTTCCCTCCCTGACAAACACCCGCTGGGAGGGTGCAACATGCATACCAATGGCAGAGTATAGTGTTGGGGCGCGGTGATACAGGGCGTTGTACGGAATACACGCGTGCCAGCTTCTCTGGACGCCGGACAATCTGTCTGTGCAGGGGACACACTGTCACTATAACGTAAGTACTTAGGCAAAAGTAATTTGGTATTTTGACCCAAAGTTTTTCAGGATGTTTTCCAACGCATCTCTCAAGGTATTCAGACACTGGTATGCAGAGAAAGGCAGCCAAGTGTATTTGATATTTCGCCAAAGTATCTCTATGAGATTCAGCTCAGGAGAATATGTGCTTAAATACTTAATAGTCAATCCCTTCTTCTTCCATCGAGGGAGACATTCTTCAAATTCTTCGCTGGTGTGAACCGAAGCATTATCCATGACAACAACCGTTTTTTTTAAGTGTTTTGCTAAACTCCTCAAAACACGTAATAACCACTCCTGTATGCACAGATTGTTCAAAGATAAACGGATGCAAATCATTCTTTCTGTTCATAAACCCTAAGACATTCATGCGTCCATATTTTTGTGCGGGAATTTCGATCACTGTGCCAGGCTCTTGCCAAGCGTAGGGGATATAAGGATCAAGGGTAAAGCCTGCTTCATCAAAATAATACAGATCAATCCTGCCTTGATCTTCTGGTTTTTGTAATGCCTCGAGCTCACGCTTACACTGGGCAAAGGCTAGAGGATCTCGCAGACTCTTTCAGGATTTCCTTACACGTTTCCATCGAAGACGCGCCTTTTTTGCCAGACGTTTTAAGGAAGACATGCTGAGACGTTTTGCTGTTTTTTGTGCGCACCGTTCAGCAACATTTTTGAGGGAACGGGGTTCTTCTTGAATATATTAGCAGCTACTCCAAAATTTGAGGCGAAAAGGCAGGGAGCTTCGCACCACAGCAATGGCTGCATAGCGGTCACCCTTGGTGGCTATTCCGCCTCAAACTTCGAGGGCTCTGCTAACAGGGAGGTGAAATGTGTTTTGCCT
>JBQGBZ010000063.1:0-60690 GCA_052038215.1 Nitrososphaera sp. | reverse complement strand
GATGATGACCGTACTTGGCAGAGGATCCCTGATGGTAATAACGAATGGCAATTTGTAGAAAATACTCAAGGCGATCTTAATGATCCTGACACCTCCAGTACAACAATCGATAGTGCAGAAAATACTCAAGGCGATCTTAATGATCCTGACACCCTCAGTAGGATACTCGATAATGTGTATTCTGGGTCAGATGTAGAATGCCTTGGATCGGCAGGCTGCTTTGAAGGTGTGGCAACCAGAATTGTAGACGGAGATACACTTTATGTGGATGTAAACGGCACCATATACAAGGTTGACCTTGCCCTTACTGGAGCACCTTCGAGGACTGAAGAAATGTTCCTTGAGTCGACTGAGTTTACTCGAGATCTCTGTCTTGGGAGCACTGTACTGGTAGATCAAGACGACATGCTGCTTACATCCAACTCTGGTGTCGTCGCCGTAGTATATTGCTCCTCCAGCAACCTCAACGACGAGCTATTGGATAATGAGTATGCCAAACTTGAAACAGAGCAATGCGCAACAAGCGAATTCGCTAATGAGCCTTGGGTAAGAGACAACGGCTGCTAAGTCTTTTTTTCTTCGTTTAACGCAGTTGATGGGTTTATCTTTATCGTATAGGCGCGTCGCGCCTCAATTACGTTGATTTGCTCTTCCAACAACTTTTTCATGCCTGCCATAATGTCTTCCTGCCGCTGGTATGGCTCTTGACGAGCCTCTTCCATTATCCGATTAAAATTTCTCACTATTGCTTCTGCCATCTCCGATAACCCTCTAACATTTTTTACTGGAATTGTCTGAAACGTGGAAAGAAACTTGGCCTCTTGTGTTTGTTTGATAGTTTCTGCCTGTGCTTCCTTTGTTCGAAGCTCATCTTCCTGCGTAGGATAATAGGAGGACATCGCTCAAAGGTAGGCTAGTATTTCGTTTAACGGTATACGAAGATAATTCTATTGCTTCTAAAGGAAGAGTAAATCGCTTCGCATTCTTACCTTCGCTACTGGTGCGATAAGTGATTTGATTTGCGCACAGCAGTGAAGGAATCTAACACCCTTGTGTGTTGTTTTGTAAACTAAATTGTCATCTGAGTCTTTTTCCGCATTCAATAGGCTATGTGACAATAATGTGTTGAAGTAATAATTCATCTGTTCAGAGCTTAAGTTTGCATGCGACATAATATGCGTCTTTTTGACGCCACCTGTTGCAGATACTAATATGTCATATATTATGTCAAGTTTGCTTCGGTTCTTGATCCTATCTTTTTCCTGCAATGCAAGTAACCTGTATTTTAGGTAGATCTTTATGAACCATGCGGTAAAGTATTCTGTATTGGCCATACAGCTTCATATTGATTATGTAAATTTTATGTTAATTACATTACACTCACTATTTGTGGATATATTAAATTATGATAACCTGATTATTTGAAAACCTTATATCGTAACCCTATTTACATCGTGCCATGAAACGTGTAGAGGCCATCATTTCTGCAGAGAAGGTCAGCGCTGTGAATGAAGCTCTGAGGAACGCTGGTGTAGGCGGTGCGACCATCCTTGACGCTAAAGGGAGAGGGAAAGGTGAAAAGCCCCAGGTGCATACTGCTAGGGGGACAAGAGGACTCTCTGCTGAATTTTCAGTTAGGGCTAATGTTGTGGCTGTAGTTGATGATCCTGACGTCGAGAAGGTGATCACAGCCATTCTCGACACTACAAGCACTGGTTCCGCAGGCGATGGTAAGATATTTGTCTCTAATGTCAATGAAGCAATTGATATCGGGACAAGAAAGCGTGGTCAGACTGCTATAGGATAACCTATTTTTTAGTAAAAAATTTTTTGGTTTCTCCAAGTGTCAATATCTCAGCTGCTGCAACTTTGATCACAACAGGTAGGTCACACACTGCCTTGCCTATGGCCAGACAGTGGCGTTGTGGGAGCGTCCTTACTATCGATCGTATTGTATCATTGTCTGCCAATGATACTTTGGATATTTTGTCTAAATCGTTATCATTTGTAAAGTTAAACAAAAAAATGTTGTCCACTTGTCGATAAATCCCATCACTTAGTGCATCTGGCTGGTTCGTGATAAAGGTAGTATAAATACCAAAGTGCCTCATTCGAGTAATGATATCCTCCCAATATGTATCGCGGACGTAGATGTGGGCCTCTTCTGCAAAGAGGAAAATAGGTGGGATTTTCTTGTGCTCTAGCAGATCAACAATTTTACTCAATACTAACTCAACGACCATCCTGCGTACCGTAGGTGATATTTCGCCCATGTTGATTATCATGGCCGCCCCGCTTTTGCCTGAAATTAAATCTTCAAATTGCAGGCTTCCTTCACCGTTGGTGAATAGTCGTGAGGATTGGATGACGTGGTAGCGGGATACCAATGCATCTCTTACGAGCTCATTTATGTTCCAGGTGTTGACAGCATTACCTATCGAATCTATTGAAAGCGACTGTTTGCTTTCGCACCAATCCCAGATCCGCAAGAATTCCCGCAAAGACGCAGCAGGCATGTCGAGAGCGTTTTTAAGCATTCCTGATATTGCTGTTTTGCCGCAGTAGTTAAGAGTAAACCTAAGTGTTTTGCCCGGCTCGAGTATCTTGACTTGCTGATGAATTGAAGATGGGACACCGTCGCAGCTCCATCCAAGGCCTCCGTACTCATTGTTCAGATCAAATACGATCACAAACGCGCCGTATTGCACCAGTGTCTTGATAAGCATCTTAGATAGGTGTGACTTGCCCGACTCTTTCTTGCCTGTGATGACACTCAGCTTGCCATCCAGATCTTCTGCATAAATTTCAAATTCTTCTTCACGACCTGCTCTGCCAATTGGGATCGCAAAGACACCATATCTTCCAAGCAAAGACGAAAGTTCCTTCATCGCAATCCTCCTTATTCTGGACTCAACTCTTGATGGAAGCCAAGTTACGTCGCTAGATAGCTTACCGTCATTGACTGATGCCCTTATCTTTGTCCGAAAAACTCTGGCATCTCTTACCAATCGGGATAGGCTCCCAATGTTAAGTGGATCATGTAGGTTCTCCATGCTTGATGCGTTGACCACCTCTTCTTTGACAATATCTTCAATTAAGGCCTGAGATGAAAGATATTCTTCATCATAGACTTGTACAACCATGCTCTTGCTTCTGTCTTCTATCAGCAAGTAGTCTCCCTTTGCAGCCGAATCTTCCTTCATGGCAAGCAAAAGCAGTTCGTTGCCATTCTTTGACAATATCTTCATACTGATATCGACCCCAATAGAGTTCTGCGTATGTCCTCTGCAGCTAACTCAGTCACATCATAGTTGTTCAGTATGTGACTTCTGAGACATGTCACCTCTGTACTTGTGAATGTTGAAATGTGATGTGCTAGTCTGAGAGTTTCGGGATAGCCACCTGCTACTACATCATTTCCAAGTAGCATGCCAAGTGATTGCCTTACATCGCCTACAATGTCTGCTCGCAAAATAGGACTGCTTGTGCCCTTTTCCAGCTTAACCATTAGGTTGCTCCCAATAGTGTTTCTGATCAAGCTTTTGATAATATCCTCAACTTCAATGTAGGCAGGTCCTGGCACCTTTGTTAGTGGAGCGGCCGCTCTGTCTAAGGCCTTGAGCTTAGTGCTCTTGCTAATCCCTACAAGCATGTTCTTGCGCAGAACGCTGCTCTCTGAAATCTTACTTATACGGCAGTCTCTCTCTTCAAAGATCGACGCTTTGAGTGAGCCGTCTACTAATATTATTGAATTTGTAAAGTTAGTAGCAATCTCTTTCTGTACAGCTCTCTCGACACGTACTCTTATTAGACGCTTCGCGAGGTCATCATCTAATAACACCAGCCTTGAGAGCCGCTCTTCCAGCTCCGATTCGTGAACTGTCTTTTCGCTTAGATAGAACAACCCTGGGCCTATTTTGAAATGCATGAGTGTGTGGCCAGCGTAGGCTGTAGCTAATCCACACTTAATACCGTAAAGGCTTCCATCTTCTGTCTCAGCTAGCTTGATGCTGCTAGAGTCAATAGCCGCAACAAGTGCATTCTCTTTGATCGGACCAATGGTAGTTATCGTTGTCTCACTATAGGGATTAGACCTCATGCCCCATCCATCCACTGGCATCATTTTCTTGTCATCATAACAAAACACAATTTTCTTTCCCTTCAGCACATCAAGCTTGGGAGCAAGACACTTACTCACCGATTTCCCTATATCGAGATCCCTTAGACTCAATATGTTGTCTGAAAACAGGGCTTTTTGATTGATCATGTTGATCAACAATATCTGCGGGCACAAGTATATTAATATTGCTCAACATGATCAATATGGTCAGCAACAGCTTTATCAATAGCAGGCTGAAAGGATATTTAAGCAAAGATATGAGCAGCCACAGTGCTGAGGAAGTCAAGATAAGGCTAAAGCACGGTGAATGGGAAGTGGAGGTCGTGTGCATTGAGAGTAGGGTTAAGCAAGTAGTTGAAAGCGTACTCTCGAGCCTTGATACAGTTAAGATGATAGAGCCAGAAGTTCAGAACCAGATCGATGCATTGAGGCGAGAAATAGATTCTTTAAAGGCCAGACCCATCGCTGAACTTGGACTAGAGGGTCAGCAGCAACAGCAACAGCAAAAGATGATAACCAAGAGTGGTATAACATGTAGGGGTCTATTGGAAAATCTCTGGCTCGAGGGGCATTTTATTAGTGAAAAGTCTCTTGGTGAAGTACATGAAGAGCTATCAAGGAGGGGCTACAATTATGATAGGACTGCAGTTTCGCATTCACTTACAGATATGGTGCGAGAAAACATCTTGACAAGAATTGGGACAATGAGGAATTACCGCTATATTCAGAAAAGGCCACCAAATGACACTACTGCACAGGCCTGATCTTCTTGGCTATCGTAGAATTGAGCCAGTTAATGCCTGCTGTAGTTATCCTGTATTTGCTTGGCTCTTTTTCATCACGTGCAACATGGCCGGCCTTGACCAATTCTGATATTCTGGAGCTTATGGACTTTGGATTGAGTGCCGTAGCAGCATGAATGTCTGACACCTGCATAGAGTTGTCTTGTATCTTGCCAAGGTCTTTTGCAATTCTAGCGGCTACAAGTTGGAGAGCTACTATGTCTTTATCAGACAACCTTACATCCGCATTTAAAATTACACGAGGACCCTCTGGTGTAATCTTGATGACAGGGGAATATGTTTCGATGAGCTCCTGCGCTGAGTAGTTTAGTAGAATCTTTCTTGCAAGATCCATTGAAGGCACCTGTTTATGGAGAAAGTTCATTACAGAAGTCGTGACGGTCTCTGCAGAGCCGCTGAACTCAACTCTTACATCGCCGATCGTTACAATAACATTAACATCATTCTCAGCTTGGCTCATTAGCTTTTCGCTTGTAAAACAAATAGCGGGCTATATATTGAATTCGTTAGATTACTCTGGCTTGAACTCTTTGTTCTCTCTTCTTCTATAGAGTAAATACGTTACTCCAAGTAATCCTCCTGATAATGCAATAGTTGACACTGTAGCGCTGATGTCACTCTCAATCACTGTGCAAGAAAACTCACCGGCAGAGCAGCCAGCAGAAAAGAAGATGCCATTCCAAGCAGAATGTGTAATCACTGAGAACCACCCCTTGCCACTAATCCATGTCCTTAAGCTAAAAAATAGGGATGGGAGTACAAAGACCAAGTTGCCAAACGCAAGGCTGTTCACGGAAAGCGTATCTGTATTAAAAAGATGTATCCCAACCCAGATAAGTCCTGTCGCCAGGACAAAGTACGCGTTTCCCAAAATGTAGAACGGGATGCCAAAAAATATTGTTTCTTCTAATGGTCCTGCGGCGAGTACTAACAATAATGATCTTGGGATACTCGGCTGCTCATAGTCAGGAAGAACCTGCTCAATCAAAGGAGTAATTGCAAGAAGTAAAAGAATGCCTATCCCATGGTAAAATAACAACATCTTTGTGAGGTAGCCCACTGAAGTGCGTCTATACTTGGACAGCCATGACCTCGGATGAAAGTCAGCCTTTTCTTCAACAAATCTCCCTGTCAACGGGCATAACATGATTTTTACATTAAAAGAAGTTTCTGCTGACTAGCTGCTACATCCAATCTTCCCATGCTGATGTATAGCGTTGGATTAGTCTGCATGCTGGTGATGACAAGCTAAGAGATTTCCGTGCATGAGCAAGACCGTCAACGAATAGCTTAAGAGGGCTTGGCACATGCTCAAGAGCAGTCATGTCCTTGTCACACTCTGTGACAATCCTCTCAACATCTCTCAGATATGTGTCTGAAACAAAATCTAGTATGCTCCTAATCTCTTCCCTTGAGACTGAGTCGTCCGCAAGCTGCTTTTCTATGCTTGCAGAATTGATAGAAAGGGATTCAATATAAATTTCCCTAGTAGACTTGGGTTTGTACATTTTATTACTTACTTGTTGACCATCTTGCTCATCTTATCTTTCAGCATCGCATTTACCTTTTGACCGTTGGCCTTGCCTCTGTATTCTGCCATTGCCCTTCCCATGAGTGTACTCAACGCGTTCATACCTTTTTCTTTGATTATTGCCATGTTGTTGCTTATTACTCTGTCAAGTCCTTTGCTCAGTTCCTCGTCGCTTATTGAAGATACGCCTACCGCCCGAATGACTTCATTTATATTTACTCGTTCATTGACATTGGCCACGATGTTCCGCCTGCCGCAGTTGTCGCATTTGTATGGTCGAACTTGACCTGTAGCATTTGCGAGCTCAGGCCGCATTTTCCCAATTTTGCAGTTGTCGCATTTTGGTAGATTATCTGCCTTTATCAGTGCTTCAAATAGCATGATTACTGCTTCTTTTTGTGTAGAACCCTTGTCAACCTCTTTAAAGACATCTTTTATATCATTATTTGTCAAGACAGAAATATCCAATCCTTGCCTTTGCAAGCTGGTGAGATCTTCTGTCAACTTGGATGCGATAAATGTCGGCTCTATCTTGGTCTCACTTGCAATCTCCTCAAACAGGTTGAAGTAGTCGGAGTCAAATATCTGAGTTGCCATCTTTATATTGAGATTATATTTCTTAGCAAGTGAACCCACAATTTCATCCCAATGTAGTGGCACTTTGTCTGCAAGCGGCTCAAGTATTGACTTAGTGATCGCAATGGGGAGTATGTCTGTCTCAGGGTACATCCTTGCTAAACCCGGCCTTGGCCTTAAGAACACTGTCTTGCCGTCAGGGGTTGCTGCGCGGGTTTCAGCAGGAACGCCATTAATTGCAGCTTTTAGCCGTTGAATTATAGCTTCAGAAGCGAACTTGATTTTGTCATTTGGACCTCCTAATATAACGAAAGCATCATTGTCATTCATTTGCAGCGTTTGCTTGACTGCTGCCACATCCTGCTCTGTTATTCCATAATTTGGGAGTTCATCTGAATGGAAGACGCCATCGATGTCATAAAACTTAACTAGCTTGCCTAGCTCTCTACCAAGTCTGATATCAGCATAGGGTTCAAAGCCGATCATGCCTGCAAACCCTGGCACCTTTATAGCTATGATCCGTCCTCCGTCTTCAATAATCTTTTTAATAATTCTTGAAGGCGCCCTGTTTCTGCCAAGAATGTTAGAGATATCTTCAATTCTGTAACCTACTTTTTGGAAATCGATGTTCTTTTCTTTCAATTTTTGTGCGATTACTATTAAGCCGTATTGTCTTTGCATCTCATACTCGATTACCTTTACCAACTGGTCGAGCTGCTGAACACCCTTGACCTCCACTACAGCACCATTACGTATTGAGATGTTAATGTCCTGCCTGATGCTGCCAAGTCCTCGTGCAACCCGTTTGCTTGCACGAAGGAGTCTGCCTAGCGTAAGAGCAACCTCCATAATTTCGCTAGGTCTGCCTGTTACTGGCTCCAATGCAATTTCCACAAGTGGCACGCCCAACCTGTCAAGGCCAAACCTGCGCACTCCCTTTTCATCCCCTATTAATTTAGCTGCATCTTCTTCAAGACAGATGCTTTGAACTCCGACTCGCTTGTCTGCAATATCCAGATAGCCTCCAGTTGCGACAAGCATTGTGCGCTGAAAACCAGTGGTATTTGACCCGTCTATTACTATTTTGCGCATGACATGGATCTCATCCATGATCTTAGAACGAAGTTTACTTGAAAATATCAGCGCAGTTTCAAGTGCTTCTGGCCCAACCTCGTGTGGAGGTTCCTCGTCCGCCTCTACAAGGCAGCTAGAACCCGGGGGTGCATGATATTCAACGGTATGCATTTTGGAAAACTCAAATACAGCTGCAGGGTCATATGCCCCAAGCTCACTCTGTGTTGGCCGTAGCTTGCGTACGAACACAAATGAACTATCATATTCTTTTGTTTCTTTGCAACTGCAGCTGCAGAACAGCTTTCTTTTTGTGGCTAGCTGCTGATGTATCTCAAATCCGACCTTCAAGTCCAAATGTTCATGATGTAGAGGAGAGGCCACAGGATAGAAGTTTCCTTAACACACGTATTAAGCCTTGCAAGTCATGTTCTATCATCACCTTATGAAAACACTCTGGTTTGTATTCCATTCAGGATGGAATGATTGCTTTGTTGATAACTCTATCTTACTTATTCTGTATCGGGATGATATCTGAAATTTCCTTTGCAAGGTTTTCTTGCATTATTTTTTTGGCAGCTTCTGCATCTTCACTATTTGCCAACGCCCACATTGCTTTGACCGTAGCAGTCTCAGAAATCATATCAGATAGAGGTATCACGCCGATATCGAGTAAGTCTCTGCCAGTATCATAGACCGTCATCCTCACACGTCCCCAAACACATTGTGATGTCATGCATACAATGAGACCTGCGTCAACAGCCTTTTTAAGAGCGGGAAAGCACTGCTTGCCTACATGCCCCAGTCCTGTTCCTTCAAAAACTATAGCCCTGTACCTTACATTAATCGCATGCTCAATGAGTATAGGATCGAAGCCGGGATAGTATTTCAGCAATATGACCCTGTCCTCAAATCTTGTCTTTACTTCAAAAGGCTTATCGCTGAATATTTCTAACAGCCCCTTTTGGTCTTTCTCCTGCATTTCTATTTTGTTGCTCTTGACAAGCGCTACAGGGCTCATATCAACTGATTCAAAAGCATCTCTTCTGCTTGTGTGATTCTTCCTTACTCTTGTCCCCACATGGCATGCAATGATGTCGTCTGAAGTGCCAGCATGCATTGCAACAAATACACCGGCATATTTTGACTCTGCTGCAAATATAGTCGCACCAAGCAAATTCAAGGCAGCGTCAGATGACGGCCTATCAGATGAGCGCTGTGCACCGACAAGCACCACTGGAACCGGCAAGTTCTGGAGCGCAAAGCTTAGAGCAGCTGCAGTATAATGCATAGTATCAGTTCCATGGGTTATCACGATGCCCCTGTACTTGTCTGTCTTGATTTTTTCTGCGACTTTTTCTGCTATTACTGTCCAGTGTTCAGGTCTAAGGTTCTCGCTGTACTCGCTCATCAACACTTCAGGGTCAATTGATGCATGATTCGCAAGCTCTGGTACCGATGCATACAATTCATTAGCAGAAAGGGCTGCATGCACGCCGCCAGTGCGATAATCTATCTTGCTTGCTATTGTCCCACCAGTGCTTATCAAGGCAATCTTTGGCAAATTTTGGTTAGTAGAAGCTCCCGAGGTTATGACAGAGGCGGCAGCTTCTCCTTTGTCTTTGTCTGACAATTTTGTTATGGATTTTATTTTTTCGGCATGTACTCCAGTATTATATCCGCTTCTTAATTTGATGACAATATACTCATCGCTAACAGATTCATAGCGCGGCATCAATAGGCCAGTTATTGCGCCATCATCGGTAGTAATCTTGATGCTATCGCCAACCGAAATGTTGTACTTTGATAGAAGCTTGGGACGCGTTTCTTCCATATATCCCCCACTATCGTCGTGCTTTGTCAATGCTAACGAAGTTAATTGCTAAATATATTAACAAATCTTTTTTCTAGCTAAGAAAGAGTGTCCTGGCTCCATCTACTATGAATTGGACAGCTATAGCTGCAATTAGCACCGCAAAAACCCTAGTAACGATGATCGAGCCTCTCCTTCCAATTAATCTGTAAATCCTATCGGTGTACCTCAATACAATATATGTTACACCTATCACTATCATGATCGATAAAGCAGTTACGATTAGACCTGCAGTCTGAAATGAGATTATGACTGATGTTATAGCGCCAGGCCCTGCAAGCAGGGGAAACGCCAAGGGGACAACACCTGATTCACCCTGCGTCCCTGCACCTGCAAATCTCCACTCCCCATGCGTAAGAAGCTCAATTGATACAATAAAAAGCAGGATGCCGCCAGCAACCATAAAGCTGGAGATAGTGATGCTAAAAATGGATAATATCTGCGTGCCAGCCACCGCAAATACAAAGAGCAAACCCGCTGCAGTTACGATCGCAGTCTTGGTGACAGATGCCCTTTCTGTCTTTTCCATCTTTTGTGTAAGTGCAATAAATACGGGCACATTTCCTACTGGATCGATGACTACAAAGAGTGCAATTGTTGATCTGATTAGATCTGTAAGAAAAGTAGAAGAGAAGTGGTCCACTTTGGTATTGACTTAGACATATTAGGTATTAACTATGTTCAGTTATCGCGATGTTTCTTGATTCTAGTATCTTTAGAATCGCCTTTTCGATGTCTTGCTCAGTAATGTATCCAAAATCCCATGCGTCGATAAAATTCAGAAAGTCACTTTCCAGCATCTTTGCTGTATCCTGAAATTCTGCCATCCTATCCAACGTATCTGGCGACCTGTAGCCTTTGGCAACCATGATAGGACAGCGATGGTCTTTCTCAATTGGAATATACCAGGCATTTTTGGCAAACCTGTAATGACCGTCAGATATCATGGTATACATGCGCATTAGCTCTTCATTCGTTAACTTTTGCAGGTCAATATACCACGATTCATTAACAAAGCTTGAAGCTGGCCGTCCTCCATCCTTGCCACCATTCTTATTGCCAAACAACATTGATTACATTTTATGGTCAGTCAGCTAGAAATATATTATTTTCTACTTATGTGATATGACTTGGCGGATCTCTTCGCGAAAGCGCCTTGACCCTTTCAACACCATTTATTTCCTTTATTACTTTTGAGACAGGCATTGGAACAAGATCTTCCCAAATTTCTTCCGCAGCCATTCTTCTTCTAATTTCGGTAGCCCTCATCTCATCGCGTCTATAAAGAGGCGCTTCAATTGCCTTGACGCCTTGCTCTCGAAACAGCATGAGTGTAAATAGATCATTTGCAAAGACAACATCGTATTTTGGTACAAGCATATCCACTTGGTGGGTCCAAAGTGAGTGCACATCAGTATCTGGAATTGGGATTATCAGTATCCGCCGGACATCTGTTTCGCTATCGATATCGAGGGATTCTTTTATCATCCTAATTCTCTCACCCGCTGTGAACGGATTTCTAGGTTCATGACTCTTCTGTGCACTTCCAACTACTATCACGAGATGTTCGACCTTCTCCAACGCAAATTTAACAGTGGCAAGGTGCCCTTTATGGAACGGCTGGAATCTGCCAATGAAAAGACCATTATTCAACAGCGATATGCTGGGATCGACGCTATTTTAAGGATATTTTAGGAGACATGGCCAGTTCTAATTGTTGTAGTTAATTGTTATAGTAAGTAACACCTTAGCTTTAATGCTCTACAGAATTAGCTAACCTATTTTCGATTATCATCCCAGCTTTTCTCTGAGTGTTTGCGAACAAAAAGAGAGAAATCTATTAGTGTATACACATGAACTCTGACTGTCTACATTTAGATCATTCAAAGACGATCACGACTGCGCTACAATTAAGATACTATACCGTCAACATGTTTCTCTAAAAAATTTAGGTAGTTAAAATGAATCTATGCTTTCCGCTATTTTCTTGGTCTGATTATTTTTTATGTTGTAGCCCCTGTGGTCACAGCATCAGATCCCGTAGCACTGGTGGATGTTGTTGCTTTCTTGCTTACTCGCCTTCTTTTAGTTGCCGCTGATGCGCGACCCCCTTTTTTGCCTCCTTTTCTCCCAGCTGCTGCTTTTTTGGACCTTGTTTTTGCTGGACTCTTTGATTTTGCTCTTGCCATATCGTGTTATTGTTTTTAAGTTAGCACTACCTTATTAGATCATATGGTGAAATCTACTTAATTGTCCATTTATTTATTAATCACGTAAAATAGTTATATTATATTACAACCGTATTATTTTAGTGAAAATTCGAAGTGTTATCCACATGCCTGCCATTTGTAGGCGTGAATTAATATTACATGCTACTTTCTAATACTTCTTAAGACTTTGCCTGCTTGAAAGTTGACTGATTTAGTTATTGATTTGAGCAGACAACATTCTTTGAGAGCAAAAGGAAATTGGGAAAAAATGTTTAAATCCTGTTGTTCAGCCTTCTGATGTGCAATAATATCAAAAGCTTTTGCCTGTATTGCTCTTCTCATGAAGCATTAATGAATTGAATCTCTGCCTTTGTTTGCGCATCATTTTCTTGAGCCGACCTATATTCTCTCGTGTGTTGTAGAATCCCTTGTATGGAAAAAATTATAGTCTGTAGTCTTTTTTACCTCTCGGTTCCTCTTCTCTGTCTAATAACTTTATTAATTTAGGGCGGGGTCACAGTTATTCTTTCTGCTAATATTTGCCCCAAGCTGGGGGTACCCGTGTCTTCGACCGTTGCTTCATCTTCTCCTTCGTCAGCATCATCAGCACCGTTCGTATCACCATTATCAGTAGTAGCGACTGTTGTTTCATCTTCTTCTTCATCTTCTTCGTCAGCATTATTTGATAGACTTTCAGGAACTATTCTGAATATTGAGCCACCATCATCTTGAAATGTTAGTATGTAGAGATATCCATCAGGTCCAACTTTAACATCCGCAATTCCTCCAAATCCTGTTCCAAATAATATGTCATTGACTTCGTCTCCTGGATCTAGCGCTCTATCTGCCAAGCCTCCTCCTAGTATAAGCTGTGTTCTATTTTCATTTAATTCAAAATGATATAAATTGCCGTTATTATAATCGCCTACAAACAAATCATTTTGATATGCAGCACCCAGTGCACTTGAATTAAGGAAGTCTAGCCCCGTTGGAGCAACAGTTTGTTGCCATGTGAATTCTGGATCGCTATACTTGCCCCTATCATCAAAATATACCAAGTCTTCTTCTATATCTACATCGCCTGCACGTTCAGCCAATCCTGACAAGTCTCTCCAGCCGCTGTTAAAACCTGGCTCAACAAGGTTGAGCTCATCATAATTACTCGGACCATTCTCTGTATCCCATAGGTTGCCAGTTATAGGGTCAAATTCCAAGCCGAAACTTTGCCTCATGCCATATCCATAATATAGGTTTAGAGGAATTTCGTCACTAATGATGCCCTGGATGTTTGCTACTTGGCCATCCTGTGGTATTCTGATTACTCCGCTAGTGCCATCCGGCGGTGGACCATCCTCAAAGTTTTGAGCCTGTGTTTCGTGGTGATCTACAGTACCGATGACCACATAGACATTGTTGTCTGGACCGATGGCAACTGGCCCTCCGTGATAGCGAGGACCAGGTGTAGCTGGAAGGTCTAGTAGCAATGTCTCATTCGTTAATTGTAACCCTTCAGTCCCCTGAGTTATGCTGTATCTGTAAAGACGAGTGCCTGAGGGTTCGATGCCATCGCTCCAATCGTCTCCATCTTCACCTCCCCCAGATTCCGTGAAGAATAGAAAGACATATCGTTGATTGTTAGTACCTGTGCTATTCGTATTAGAAACGTCAATTCCTAACAAACCTCTTTCGTCATTATTTGCCACTTCAACATCAATTACAGGCTCCTCCTCCAATTCGCCGTCAACAACCCTCTGCACTTGGCCGGAATCTTTTTCAGTGACCAAGATGTCATTAACGCCTAAAAAGGCCATCGATGTAGGAAGTTCTAGACCTTCATAGACTGTTTCAATTCTGAGATTAGGGTCATTTACCTCAGGTGACGGAGGAGGTCGATTATGTAAAATATGTTCGCTTAGTTCCTGTGCTGCGGCACCTCTCAGAAGTGTTGGTTGGTCAATAAAAATAGTAAGGGCTGGAGGGGATATCAATAACAGGCCCGAGATCAATAATGTAAGAGAGAATGCAATACTTTTTGGTAGATACATTATTCCCAATAGAGCAGTCCCTGTATACCAACTTATTAACCCTTAGGATTTCCCTCTCTGGTAAAATTAACCTAATATGCACTATGAAAATTAACTACTAATTTAAAGATGCGTCGCTATTCCACGCTTGCGTGTAAAGTTTAGAAGATTTATTGACTGAATCGTTAAAGTGTGATTATTATTGTTCCGGTGTCGCCCTATCTGCTAATTTCTTGTGGTTATTTTTATTGATAAGGGAAGGATATGAGGTAGCAATTTCACAAGTCGATTTTCACGGCATTAAATTACCAAAGATTATCTTCTAGTGACAGTATTATATAGCTGAAATTGAAATATCTTAGCCTGAGTCCAGAAGTCGGTCATAAGTTACACAATTCTACTATGTGTGTTTTCTCCAAATAATCACTCATTGATGGCTATCTAATCGCATGGACATACTTAAGGCTAAAGTTTACTGAAGGTGAACCAAACAAATTTTAATATATGCCTATATCATGCTCTACCCTCGGTAGAATATTAATTGTCCGTAGATATGGCAGTGAAAGTTCTCGATGAGAGTCTTGGAAAAGTTGTTCTTATCAAGCTTAAGGGCGGCAAAGTCATCAGGGGAAACCTTCACGGTTTCGATCAGCATATGAACCTGTTGCTTGAAGATTCAGTAGAAATTCTGGAAGAAGGCAAGTCTAATGAGCTGGGCACTATCGTTGTCAGAGGAGACAATGTAGTCATTATCTCACCACCTCCAAAATAGTCTAAGGAGAGGCTGACTGGAAAATGACAAAAGGCACTACATCGATGGGCAAGTTCACCCGTAAAAAAACCCATATACGATGCAGACGGTGTGGCCACAATTCATACCATAAGCGAGGTAAGAGGTGCGCAAAGTGTGGCTATCCAGACCCAAGAATTCGCCAATACGAATGGATTAAGCGACAGGTCATATGATATATGTAAGAAAAAGCTTTTCTTTTAGAAAGTCTTGGCAAACCTCATAGAATGTCCTCAGAAATTATCCTCATAGCCGGCTCATCCTTCGCAGGCGTAATATCAGCTGTATTTTTAGATAAGCTCTTTAGGATCAGATTTAACAGTAAAAAGCATAGCCGGTCGCCATCATCTCGTGCCTCCATACGGGCCGAACTTGTATCTTTTCTATTCGAAAAGAACCTCACATCTGAAACGATTACTCATGTATATGAAGCAGCTCAAGAGGGGCGCATCGATAGATTAGAGCGTGACAAACTGTTGCTAAAATATAAACAACAGCTTGATTCACTCAACGAAAAGATTGCATATCTTCAACCTTTGGCAGACTTTTCGGATCTTAAGGAACTACGCAATAGCCTTGTTTCGTTTGTTGAGAACCGGATTTCTGCCCTTGACAAAAAATTGTTAGATCTTTCTAAATACCACCCTACTTCTTCTCCTTCTCCTTCCCAAGATGATATTGACTCAAAGGTGAACAAGATATTTGCAGAAAGCTCAAAGGTGGAATCTGCTACTCCTATGGGGCCAAAAATGTTTAAAACTGACGAACAAAGTATTGAGCAGTTACATAAGGAGATAGTTCAAGCACTAAGACGCCTTGAACAGGTTGAGATAGACAAGGACTAATGGGTTTATATTTAAATCCTTTAATAAGGCTTGAAAAACGTAGCGTTGCAGCATTTCTTCATTATTCTTCTTCTTATATCTTATTTGTCGATTTTAATAAATCTCTAAACTGTATGATGTGAGTTTATGCCTTATCATATATAGAAAAACAAATAGTATGGAAAATTCACGCTTATTCAATTGGTAGCACGTATAATCGATGGCAAGGTCGTGTCGGCAGACGTAAAATCTAGAGTTATGGGAGCGGTTCGAGAATTAAAGGCGGTTGGCGTTCAGCCGTGCCTTGCGACTGTGCTGGTCGGAGATGATCCTGCATCTGCAACCTACGTTGAAAGTAAGCATAAGGATGCAAAAGAGGTAGGCATCATTACAAGGGATCATAGACTTGCAGCTACCTTTAAGCAGAATGAGCTGCGCGAGTTAGTACAACTCCTAAATAATGATCCTGCAGTCCATGGTATTTTGGTACAACTACCCCTGCCGTCTCATATCCATGAATTCGATATCCTCACTTCACTAAATCCACTAAAGGATGTGGACGGCTTGACACCGTACAACATTGGCATGCTGCAGAGTGGTATTGCAGCGCTTAAGCCCTGTACACCTTCTGGTATAATGGAGCTTCTAGATTATTATAAAATAGATGCATCTGGGATGGATGTAGTAATTGTAAATCGCAGTAACTTGGTGGGGAAACCGCTTTTAACCTTGATGTTGGAACGAGATGCCACAGTGACAATCTGCCATTCAAAGACAAAAGACCTGAACGAAAAGCTACGCAATGCAGATCTGGTTGTTACTGCAGTGGGTAATCGTCAGCGTTTTACCCTTACTGCAAACATGGTAAAGGAAGATGTGGTCATTATTGATGTTGGGATAGCTCGGCTTAATGGTAGGTTGACTGGGGACCTTGATTTTGACTCTGTAAAGCAAAAAGCATCCTGGATAACGCCGGTACCTGGTGGAGTAGGTCTTATGACCCGAGCGATGCTTTTGAAAAATACCGTGACTGCTGCTTCTATTATAATACGAGAGAGATGAGTGTGTAACTGCTGCGAGGAAAAGAAGAAATCCGACAAGAGATGCTTAAGATGCGCAACAAGCTAAATTCCCAAGATGTTACAAAAAGGAGCAAAACCATACAAGAGTTTGTAATTAACACTGAGGAGTTTCAGCGGGCCGAGGTCGTCGGAGCATATTTTGCCATTGGTTCTGAGGTAATGACAGAGTTGATAATTGGGTGTGCAAAAATGTTGGGCAAAAAGATCGCACTGCCACGAGTCGAAGGAGACAAGATCGCATTTTATGAACTGCAGTTGGCAAATACCTTAGTCAAGGGTAAGTTCGGTATCATGGAACCTCCACCATATGAGCCTATAAATAAGATCAATATGCTGGTCGTTCCTGGTATTGCTTTTGACAAGAAGGGCAACCGTGTTGGATATGGCAAGGGATTTTATGACAGGTTGCTAGCTAACAAACGAACAAAATTTTCTATTGGGCTTGCATATTCATTTCAATTAGTTGAGAATCTGCCATATGACCTGTATGACAAAAGACTAGATGCAATTGCTAGTGAGGATGGCATTCATCATGTTTAGTGACGTATTGCCCTTCTTGCAATATCTCTTCTATAATATTGCTCATCTTTTCCCCATCGTATTTTTCCAACAGCAGAGTATGCGTTGTCTATTGCAGTGGTTGCATCTTCTCCAAGTGCAGTTACACCTAATACTCGCCCGCCATTAGTCACAATCCTGCCCTGCGAATCCCTAGCTGTACCTGCATGGAAAACCATGACTTGCGGCCCAAAGTCAGAGTTAAGACCCTCTATGACTTTGCCTTTTTCATAACTACCCGGGTATCCTCTTGCAGCCATTACCACACACACAGCGGTCTGATCTCTCCATTCTATCTGGGGCATTAACTCGAGTCTCTCATCCACTGCAGCATCAATGTATTCATAAAGGTCAGATTTCATCCTCATCATTATTGGCTGGCACTCTGGATCGCCCATTCTTGCGTTGAATTCAAGCACATAGGGCTTTCTCGTTGTTTCATCAAGCATTATGCCAGCATAGAGGAAGCCCTTGAACAGAGTGCCACGATTCTTTATTGCAACCGCTACTGGTTCCATTACGTCTTTTACTATTTCTTCATGAAGGTCGCTATCAATTACTGGCGCTGGAGAATACGCTCCCATGCCGCCAGTGTTGGGACCTCTATCGTCATCAAATATACGCTTGTGATCTTGGCTTGGCACCAGAGGCGTTACAGTTTTGCCATCGCAAAGCGCAATAATTGATACCTCTTCACCAGAAAGGCGCTCTTCAATGACTACTTTAGTGCCGGCAGCTCCAAACTCATTTTTGATGAGCATGTTCTCAATAGCTGCAATAGCTTGATCGGTACTATCACACACAACTACACCTTTGCCTGCTGCAAGACCATTTGCCTTGATTACTAAGTGTCCGCTCTGCTTAACGACATAATCTTTGGCCTTTTCCGGGTCAGTGAATATTTCAAATTTAGGAGTTCTGATGCCTATATCGCGCATGAACTCTTTCGCAAAAGCCTTGCTTGTTTCGAGCCTAGCTGGCTCTCTCCTGGGCCCGAAAATACGCAGACCTTCTTTTTCAAAGGCATCAACGATTCCGAGTGACAGCGGCTCTTCAGGACCGACAATCGTCAACAGGTTACTCTGACGCTTTGCAAATGATAACAATTTATCGATATCATTATGCTTGATATCTATGTTTTCAGATGTACCTCCATTGCCTGGAGCAAAAAAGATCTTTCCCACATGCTTGCTCTGTGAAATCTTCCAACCGATAGCGTGCTCTCTACCACCAAAACCAACCATGAGAACATTATCAGAGGAGGTCACAACGATGCCAAAAGATATTCGGCTAATAAACTGTTTGATTATGATTCTCTTACTTTTTTCGTTTCCCCTTTTAAGCGATATGCGTGTCTACTGTGCATGGGCCCAGACCAGGCTGCATCTGATAGAGGGCGCGCTCGAAGAGGACTTGCGTCTGCCAACGAAGAGACGAGACAAAGAGTAGCACGTAAAGGAGGCATCGCACCACACCAAAAAAGGGGCCTTGCTGCGGCAAATTCGGAAACCAGACTAAGGGTCGCCAAGGCAGGTGGAGAAGCGCGAGCAAATGATAGAGAAGGCTTAAGCGAGGCTGGAAGACGAGGGGGCGAGGTCGTTAAGGAGCGTTATGGTGCAGAATTTTACCGAGAAATAGGAGAAAAGGGTGGTGGGGCAGTCAAGGAGCGTTATGGTGCAGAATTTTACAGTGAGATAGGCAAGCGGGGTGGCGAGACTGTCAAACAGGAGCGCGGAGCAGAGTACTACAGTACCATTGGAAGAAAGGGTGGCGAAGCAAAGACCACCTTAGAAAAGCCCGAAGTGCATCCGAATCAGCAAGAACCGTCTGATACCACGCAGCCAACTGCTACTAGTACCCAAGTATCAAGTACGGCTTAGGACGATTATGTTATCATCTATGATTGCCTTTAATAAGCCCATATATTCACTGTCATCGAACTCTATGATTGTGAATGCTCTTTGTTCTATAGCTTTTATGACGCTCTTTAGATGATAGCAATCTTGCCCTCGTGATAATGTATTAAAATAGAAGTCATTGCATGAGCAAAAGCGAAGTTCTGGATCTGTCCAGTATTCATTGTCTCTCCCTATAACAATCCATAACTTTTTACCACTTGGCAGAAACAACATCTGCTTGACACTACCTGAGCTTACTATGAATTCCACTTTAGACTGCACGGCTAACTTATTTGCCCGATCAGCGTATAAAAAGTGTGAAGAAGTATGAAGATAAGACCAATTCACCCACACGCTGCAATTTTGCTAGAAGAAGATGAAGGCAGAAAATACATTACAGTATCTGACTTGCATATCGGGCTTGAAGCAGAACTGTCTGCAAAGGGGATAACAATCAGTTCGACCCCTGTCTCTGACATGATTGCTGAACTGTCAGATCTTGTCCAGTCAGAGCACGCAGACAGCATCATACTGCTCGGTGACATCAAACACTCGGTAGGTGCAATAAGCAAGCAAGAGTGGGATACTGTGCCCATTTTCTTAAAGCAGCTCTCGACCAAGGCAGATGTATACCTTGTGCCTGGCAATCATGATGGCAATATTAGACATCTAGTTCCAATGAATGTAAACATGATAGCCAGCAAGGGGATGATGCTAGACGATACACTTTTGGTGCATGGCCATAGTATGCCTTCTGATATTCGAGGACACGTCAAGCGAATAGTGATGGGGCATATACATCCAGTATTCTTAAAGAAAGGGAGTGTGATAAACGGCGAGCGCGTATGGCTATATTTTCAGGTAAGAAAGGAACATATTTTTGCCGAGAAGGGTATAGTTGACATTGTAGTGGTGCCGACTTTTAACCCCTATCTTTATGCTACTGGCGAAAAATCATATCGTAAGTCCATTTCACCTATAATCGCAAGAGCGATGCAACGTGGCGTGATAAAGTGCATTGTTATAACGCTTGACGGCTCAATTGTAGGAGATGCAGCAGTTCTTTCGCACATTTTATGAATGAATATTATTCCAATACTGGATTGGATCTGCTTAAAGCTTGAACTATTTTGACTCTTGATTGGAGCAAGAAATACCTACCTTTCTCTAAATGGAGATTGCTTATAGAGCAAAATATCCTAAACTCTATAACTATCGAGCACTATAAAATAATGAAGTGAACGAGAGACCCGCGCTGGGTTTAGTCGTAGTAGCTGCTGCAGGATTTCTTGGAATAGTGTTTGACATCAATTCAGTTTTTGGATTTGCTGCAGAAAGCTTTCTTACTATAGAGAGGTCTTCTATTGTAACGACAGATGATGATGGTGACGACGGTGATAGTGAACTCACAGCTGAATTGGACGTCGAAGGGGTGCAAATACCAACTAATGGAACCCACGGAGCATTCGGTTATGGAATGATTACAGACGATGGAGATGAAACTATCTTAGTTGCGCACACGCACGCCGGATTACTGGACAGCGAAGCTCAAAGATTCATTGAGGATCCAAATTGGCATAACCATTTTGTGAAGTTTGGTGATGTAGAGCAATGTGGGGAAGATCAAGGGATTGTAGACATCACATGGCAGTCTCCCGGAGAGGTAGGAATCGATGATAACATTGTAAGGATCAGCGATGTACCAACCGGCGAAATTGAAGGACAACACAGCAGTATGACTGGCGAATCTCTTTCATTCACTCTGGGAGAAGCTGTATCTGATGTTATTTCGTTCAAATTAGACTCAGTCTTTGGAGATGATGGACTGGAAGCTGTATGTGTAACTGATATAAGGTCCGCAGAAGAAGTAGTGAACTTAGATTAGAGTCGTTTGTTTTTTGCAGGACTATCATAGTGGATATTATATAAAACACTGCTGTGGCATATGCGGCAAAAAGCTAAAGTTCGCTAGAACAATCGAGAACCACTTGACATGCTGCCCCGGCATAATAGTTAATGCAAGTAAGTTGCATAAATTGAGGCATATCCGACTGATTTTGATTTACTGCTTTTACTGTTGCTTTTGTTGATTTTGCTTTTGATTTTGTTACAGATAGCGGTGATGATAATGGTGGTGACGAGCTAGCTGATTGCAAATTTGTAATCGCTGCTGCGACTACAGCATGTCCGTCATCCTTCCCATATAAAAAGCGGTTGATTATAAAGGGCCACGATTGTCTGACATTATGTTAGACAAGATTGAACCTAATTGTGAGATAAGACAGAAGATTAATAAAATAATATAGCTTATGCCATGAGGTTATGATCTAAGTTTTCTGGTACTTCTAGTTATTCCAAATTGGCGTAGTTTTTAAGCGGCACCACCGTAGGGGTATTATCACGGAGCCATTGGAGTGTCTTGATAAACGAACTTGCTGCTTCAAATGTTGTTAAAACGGGTATGCCCATTTCAACTGCTTTTCTTCTTATTTGGTACTCATCATATAACATGCCTACATACTTTTCGATCGTAGATGTGGCTGGAATGTTTATGATAAAGTTGATCTTACGTTCGTACAGTAGATCCGCAATATTGGGCGTGCGATCCGGTTCACTTATCTTATAGACGAGTTGTGTGTCCTTAAAATTATTATTTTCTATGAATTCTGCTGTATGCTCGGTAGCCATAATCCGATAGTTCATCGAGGTAATGAGCGATATTATAGGCAGTAATTTCTCCTTGTTCTTTTGTCCCCCCACGGTTATTAGTGCCGATCCTGAAAGTGGCAGAGAATAGCCGGCTGCCATGTACGCTTTAGATAATGCATCATAGAAACTATTGCCAAAGCATGCAACTTCGCCAGTTGACTGCATCTCTACTCCAAGCACAACATCTGAACCTTCAAGCTGCATGAATGAGAACTGAGGCACTTTGATTCCAAAACCTGTAGCCTTGAGCCAACGGTCTCTGGCAGTGGGCGGAAGCTGTTTACCAATCATTGCTTTTGCAGCAAGGTTGATGATGTTATAGCCCACAAACTTGGATACAAAAGGCATCGAGCGAGATGCCCTAACATTTGCCTCTATTACAAGCACTTCTTCATCCTTAATGAGGTACTGAATATTAAAAGGACCTTTGACTTTAAGGGCCTTTCCTATCTTGACGCTGTAGTCTGTGATTGTGTCAATTGTCTTCCTGTCAAGCCTCCAAGGGGGTATACTCATCATTGCGTCGCCTGAATGGACACCGGCATTGTCAATGTGCTCGATAATAGAGCCAATGATAACTTCGTTGCTGTCTGACACTGCATCTACTTCGACTTCTGCAGCATCCTGGAGAAACTTACTGATAACGACTGGATGATCAGGGCTGATGTTTGTTGCGTCAGTTAAAAATCCCTCAAGCTGCTGCTCGCCCCATACTACCTTCATTGCTGCGCCTGAAAGTACATAGGATGGTCTGACAAGCACTGGATAACCCACAGTGTCCGCAAATTCCTTAGCTTCAGCAAGTGATGTGAATTTTCTCCATGCTGGCTGCTTTATCTTGAGTGAATCAAGCAGCTGTCCAAACTTGGACCTGTCTTCGGCTTTATCAACATTTTCGCTACTCGTGCCGACAATATTGATACCGCATTTTGCCAACTTGGGTGTTAGGTTGTTTGCAGTCTGACCTCCAACACATGTGACTACTCCTGTTGGCCTTTCTTTCTCACAGATGTCTAGCACACGTTCTAGTGTCAACTCTTCGAAGTAAAGCCTGTCGCAAATATCATAGTCAGTTGAGACAGTTTCCGGGTTGCAATTGATAACTGAAATTTCCTTGACACCATTTTCTTTGAGGGCCCAAACTGTGTTGACAGTTCCCCAGTCAAATTCGACGCTACTTCCGATCCTGTATGGGCCAGCGCCAAGCACTATCATCCTACTCCTGTTGCTGTCCTTTACTCTGATATCGTCAGTCTCACCTCCGTAGGACAAATAGAGGTAGTTAGTCTTGGCTGGCCATTCAGCAGCCAAAGTGTCTATCTGCTTTACGACTGGCCTGATGTTAAATTTCTGTCGCAGATTACGAACTTGCATTTCTTCAAGATTGAGACAGCGGGCAAGCTGTTTGTCTGAAAATCCCATTTTTTTTGCCTTCTTTATGAGCTGCTCATCAAAGCTATTGGATTTACGTCCGATCTCATCTTCCATATCGACTATATTTTTTATTTTGAGCAAAAACCATGGATCGATTCCTGACAACTGATTGATGCGTGCGATAGTCAATCCTGCCTTTATGGACTCGACTAGTGCAAATATGATCTCGTCTGTTGGATGTATAAGCGCCTGCTCGATCCTCTCAACATCTTCTGCTTTGGACTGATGTGCCAGATTTGAATTTGAATTTGTGACAAGGCCGTCTTTGCCTATGTCACACATCCTAATCGCCTTTTGCACCACTTCTTCAAAGGTTCTGCCAATAGCCATTACTTCGCCAACCGACTTCATTGTGGTACCAAGCTTACGCTTAACAAGTTCAAACTTCGAAAAATCCCATCGTGGCATTTTGAGTACAACATAATCAAGTGATGGCTCAAAGCATGCCGTCGTAACTTTGGTGATCTTGTTAATGAGTTCTGGCAATGAATACCCTAGGGCAATCTTGGCCGCCATGTACGCAAGAGGGTAACCGGTTGCCTTACTTGCAAGGGCCGATGATCGAGATAGCCTTGCATTTATTTCGATAGCAGCGAACTGTTCTGATGTAGGGTCAAGGCAAAACTGGATGTTGCACTCTCCAACAATGTCGCAGTAGCTGGTTCCCCTGATGGCAGCTGAGCGCAGCATGTGATACTCATAGTTATTGAGGGTCTGAGATGGCGCAATGACTATGTTATCGCCAGTGTGAACACGCATTGCAAGTACATTTTCCATATTGCATACAATCACACTGTTCCCAATGTAATCACGCATAACTTCGTATTCAATTTGCTTCCAGTGCCCGACATAGCGCTCTATCAAAACTTGATGTACCATGCTGAGGTTAAGACCCCTCTGCACAATTTCCTGTAGTTCATATTCATTGTGTGCAACACCTCCACCCCTACCTCCCAACGTGTACGCTACCCTAATGATGACTGGGTAGCCAATGTCTTTGGCTGCCCTGAAAGCTTCTTGCAGTGAATTGACCGCAAAACTCTGTAGCACTGGCACGTCGCTCTTTATCATAGCTTCCTTGAACCGTTGTCTGTCTTCAGTGATGTTGATACCCTTGATAGGGGTGCCAAGAACCCTTATGTTATATTTTTGTAAGATGCCTTGCTCATAAAGTGAGACACCACAGTTTAGGGCAGTCTGACCTCCAAACCCCAACATTATTGAATCAGGCCGCTCTGCCTCGATAACTCTTTCAACGTAGCTTGTGTTAATTGGAATAGGGTATACTTTATCTGCAAAACGAGTGTCGGTCTGAATCGTCGCAATGTTAGGATTTATTAGAATACTCTTTATTTCTTCCTCAGCGAGTGCCTTGAGGCATTGGGAACCGGAGTAGTCGAATTTGCGGCCAGTTATTATTGCTGGCTTTCGCCCGCCTCTCCAATCTTGATTGCCCCGCTTCCGAGAACGAGAACTTTCTTTATTGTTTCATTTCTTGCCGATCTTTCCCCCCCCTATTTTTTTATTCGCTACAAATTTTTTCAATGATGTTGTTGTACTTTTCACAGGCTGCTGCTCCGCAGCTTCTATTGCGTCTGTTCTATCTCTCATGTCTGTGGCAATAATTTCCCTAAACCTGTCAAACACAAACATACAATCATAGGGACCCGGTGATGCTTCAGGATGAAACTGGACCGCAATTATCGGTTTGTTCTTGTGCTCAAGCCCTTCAACAGTATTGTCGTCAGCATTTGAGAACCAAACTTTAAAGCCTGTATTGGAGAGGCTCTTTGGGTCAATTCCGTAGCCATGGTTCTGGCTAGTTACGTATACTTGGTTGTTATGCTTATTCAAGCATGGCTTATTCTGACCTCTGTGACCGAACCTCAACTTGTAAGTGTTTGCGCCACCCGCAAGCGCAAGGATCTGGTTGCCCAAACAGATGCCTAGAGTCGGAGTAGATGTGTTGATGAGCTTAGAAACAGTCTTAATTGTGCTAGTGCAGACCTTGGGGTCGCCTGGACCATTGCTTATCACTACCCCTCTTGGGTTATATGACATTATTTGCTCATACGTTGCATGCCAGGGCAGCTGGATAACCCTATATCCCGTCCGCATGATATTGCGTATGATACTATATTTCACGCCTGTGTCAAGCACCACGACGCAGTCCTTACTCTTGTCACCATATTCTTGAACCCGCTTTGTCGAAACCTCTGACATAAAGTTTAATCCCTCATACTTAGCATTTGCAAGCATCTTTCTCAGGCGAGATTGATTAATAGTATTTTCAGACACAACAATTGCGCCCATCATAACGCCGTGCTCTCTTAGCTTTTTAGTCAGCTCCCTTGTGTCGATATTATAGATCCCTGGCACCTTTTCTTCATAAAGCCATTGATCGAGTGTCTTTATGCAGCTCCAGTGACTTGCAATGTCAGAAAGATCGTGAATAAGCAGGCCTTTGACCTGGATTCTGTCTGATTCAAAGAATTTGGGCAGACCATGTTCGTCCTTTATGTCATAACTTGGGACGCCATAATTACCCACAAGCGGATATGTAAGACACAATATCTGGCCCCTGTAAGAAGGATCCGTCAGAGTTTCAGTATAACCGACCATACCCGTATTGAACACCACTTCACCGGCTATTGCCGATGGATAACCAAAGCCGATCCCATCAAAAACAGTGTCATCTTCTAGCATTAGCTTCGCAGCATATCCTGTGTATGTCTGTTTAAGTGTAGGAATTTTTTGAACCCTTACCAACTGTCAAGATTAGCAAATTTAAATTTTGCTTTACACAGGATACAGTAATATTGTTGGAAATATCATGGTAATGTATCGTTGCACAATGGCAGACCAACAACAACAACAACAGCGCTGTGTCATTTGTGGCTCGCGGTTTGCTGAGAGAAAATGCTACTTTTGTCAAAGCAGAATATGTACATCATGCACTGTTCCAACAGACATAACAGGCTATACTACTAAATGCATCAGCTGCGACAGGAAAAAAATAGTTAAGCTTGGATTCGCTACTCTTTTGAAGAGGAACTACTACCTAATAGGAATCATTGTGGCTTTCTGGCTATTCACTGTATTCCCTCTGCCTTTCATGCAGCTCGCTGGTATAGATGTCAATCCAAGTGCATTCCAGCCTGTCTTGATAGCGACTGCTGTCATGACTATTCCTTTCATATTCATGTTTATGGCGTGGCAAAAAAGGGCGCCTAGAGGCTCTTAATGGGAAGAAGCCTCCGGGGATATTTCTCTAAAAAACCCAAATATTTGATATTTTAGTCGTCAGGGAGATAAAACTGCTGATAGCAATAGGCTGTGCTAGTTACGTCAGCATTATACTAATGTATCATCTCTGAGCAACATCTTCTTGAATCGATTAAATTACTTGCTTGATTTCTGAACTCTGAAGTCCTCATTGTGATATCTATATTGCAGAGTTAGCCGTACTGAAGTTGTTATTACATAAGCATTGGATGAATATTGACAATATTGTAACTCCCAATTACTAGTCTATCTGCTGGCGTCAGGGTTGTAGCGGCTAGAAGGTTTGAATCGAGAGATTAGTTATACATCCCCTCTGCAACAAGCGCTGCAAATTCAGTAGTAGAAAGGTTGCCGCCTATATCCTTTGTCTTTTGATCCTGCTTGAGCATACTGACAATGGAATCTTCTATCCGTCTAGCTTCTGCCATTACATTCTTGTCGTCATATTTATCTGAGAGCCATTCGAGCATCATCTTGGCAGAAAGAAGGATAGATGATGGGTTGGCAACATTCTTTCCTGCAATGTCAAATGCAGCTCCATGCACTGGTTCAAAGAGCGCAAACTTGTCTCCAATGTTTGCAGCCGGTCCCATGCCAAGCCCCCCTACCACCTGAGCGGCTTCATCAGACAATATGTCCCCAAACAAGTTTGTGGTAACAATAACATCAAATTCCTCCGGATTGCGGATTAAGTTCATTGACGCTGCATCAACATACAATTCGCTATACTGTATCTTTGGATAGTTATTGGCAACTGACCTACACACAGCAGAAAATAACCCATCCCCTTTGCGTAGGACATTGGCCTTGTGTACTGCGACTACTCTATGCTTGTTGTTGCGTCTCATCGCTATCTTAAAGGCATGTTCCGCAATCCTTCTACTGGCGCGCTCTGATGTAACTCTCAGCGCTACAACTGTCTTTTCGTCTGTGTTGAACTCCCATCCAAGGTATACATCTTCTGTATTTTCTCTCACTGTTACAAGGTCGACGTTGCTTGAGAGGCTTGGAATGTTCGGATATGACTTGGCTGGCCTGATGTTTGCATAAAGGTCAAACATCCTGCGAAGAACAATTATAACATCGGCTGCAGTCTCACCAACTGGCCCCTTCAGGCAGACCTGCGACTTCGTCATAATATCTAGTGCTGATTCTGGCAATGCTTTTCCAAACTTGGCAAGTGCACTATCGCCAGCTTCGACTTCTTGAATGTCAAATTTTGTATGGGAGTTGTCATTTATTGTTTCAAGGATCTTTTTTGCTGCTGCCGCTTGCTCTGGTCCAATGCCATCTCCTTTGATGAGGGAAATTCTATACCTTGCCAATTGAATATCATCTTGATGTTATACTATCTAACTTTTAGAGTAAAGAACCTTCTTCAGCAGCACTTTGTTGATTGCATCCATCATTGCTTGCACAGATGCAACCACGATATCTTCGCCTGACTTGCGTGCAGATACGACGTTCCCCTCCTTGTCCTCAACCTTCACCGTAACTTCTGCAAGCGCATCCGAGCCTCCTGTTATTGAGTCAAGCCTATATTCTCTTATCTTGACATTTGACATCTCGCCAGATATCTTTTGTATTGCTTTTAGCGCTGCATCGACTGGACCAACACCGATGTCTGATGCAATAAAATCCTTGCCGTTGGCATTAAGCCTTACCACGGCGGTCGGTATAATATTCATCCCAGTGACGATATGAAAGTCATAGAGCTTGAATTTTTCTTCAAATTTGTTGTTATCCATCACCCCACCTGCTATTGATAACAATTCCGATGTAGTAATAGGCTTGCCATTGTCGGCAATGTTCTTTTGCTTCTCCACTATAATGTGAAGCTGCTCGTCAGTAGGCTTGATACCGAATTCTTCAAGCATCGCCTTGATGCCATGTGCGCCAGCATGCTTGCCAGCTTGGAGCCATCTTTTCCTACCCACAAGCTCAGGGCTTATGGGCTCGTAGGTAAGTGGATTACTGATGATACCATGGGTGTGTATCCCTGACTCATGTCCAAAGGCGTTTTCACCAATTATTGCCTTGTTTGGCTGAACGATTATGCCCATTGTGTTTGAAACGAACTTGGAAGTTTCATAAAGCAACTGTGTCTTGATGTTATGCTTTTTGTCATACAAGCATTGGAGCGCCATTACAAATTCTTCAAGAGACGCATTGCCAGCACGCTCACCGAGACCGTTTATGGTGACGTGCGCACATGCAGCGCCAGCGTTTATACCTGCTATCGAATTAGCAACTGCAAAGCCGAAATCATCATGACAGTGGACGCTTATTGGAAGCATTGTAGCCTCCTTGACCTCTTTCACAAGGTCTGCAATATATTGTGGAGTTGCATAGCCTACAGTATCAGGTATGTCTAGCCTATCTGCACCAGCATGTGCTACCTCCTTGAATATCTTTAGTAGGAACTGCCTGTCAGATCTCGTAGCATCCTCTGCTGAAAATTCTACCTGTAAGCCATGCCTTTTAGCATATTCTACTGCAATGATTGCCTTCTCTAAGACCTGCTGACGCGTCATCTTTAACTTATACTGCATATGTATGTCTGAAGTTGCTATGAATGTGTGGATATACTTTAAGTCACATTTGATAGCACTATCAATGTCGATCTGATTTGCACGAGCAAGGCCAAAAATTTCGGCCTTCAATCCCTGTTTTACTATCGACTTAATTGCCTGCACCTCGCCATGGGATACTATTGGAAACCCTGCCTCTATTGCATCGACTCCAAGTTCATCCAGCCGGGTCGCAATCTGGATCTTCTGATCTGGAGTTATTGTCACGCCAGGCGTCTGCTCGCCATCTCTGAGAGTAGTATCGAAGATCTTAACACTTTCGGCATCTTTGGACAACTCTTTAGACATCTTCAACTCTCTACACCACCTCTTGGAAGAGCTGAAACTCCAGTTCTTGACAACTGCGCAATTCCATAATGCTCGACTAGATTTTTAAATGCATCTATCTTATCTGGCGTGCCGGTTATCTCAACTGTTATTGTCTCTTTGTCGATATCTAAGATGTTACCTCGAAATATGGTAGAATAGTTAACTATCTCACTTCGTGTTGTTGGATCAACGGCCTTAATCTTGATAAGCGCAAGCTCGCGATATACTGTCTTGTCCATGTCAAGTACCTTTACTTCTATAACGTCTATGAGTTTGCGCAACTGCTTTACCAACTGATCAAGTGTCTTTTCATCACTGTTAGTGGTTATGGTCATTCTAGATAGGTCCTGTTGTTCAGTTGATCCCACTGTAATGCTTTCTATGTTAAAGCTACGTGCCCTGAAGAGGTTAGTGACCCTGAATAGCACACCAGGTTTGTTCTCAACGAGGGCAGACACAATATGCCATGATTCGTTCTGAATCGTAGTTGTAAACAATTTTCTATTACGCTCCTACAATCATATCCTTGAGACCGGTCCCAGGTGCTACAAATGGATAGACGTCTTCTTCAGGATCAATTGGGATGTCTATTACTGTAGCTACATCAGATTTGAGTGCTCCTTTGATAGCTTTTTCAAGCTCATGCATCGATTCGGCTCTTATGCCTTGAGCGCCATATGCGTCAGCTATCTTGACATAATCGGGGCAGCGGTATTGATGTACTCCACTGTAGCGTCTATTGTAAAATGTGCGCTGCCATTGGGCTACCATTCCAAGCATATAGTTGTTCATGAGGAATACTATTACAGGCAGCTTATCAAGAACCGAAACTGCAAGTGAGTTTTCGGTCATGTTAAACGATCCGTCGCCAGCGATATCGACCACAGGAACGTCCGGTCTGGCAGCTTTGGCTCCTATTGATGCCGGGAATCCAAAGCCCATCGTGCCAAGACCTGTAGAGCTGAAGAATGTACCTGGTGCTATCACATCAAAGTGCAGAGATGCCCACATCTGGCATTGGCCTACTTCTGTAGTGACTATCGCATTAGCTGGCAACAATTCGCGCAATTTCTTGAGCGATTTTTTTGCTGTTATCTCTCTTGGATAGTCCTTGAGAGTTTCAGCATAGTACTGTATAAGCTCTTTCCTGCGCTTTAGCCATGGACTATCTGAGTCTCTTTTTATCATCTTCTTTGAGAACATCTTAACAAGCGTGCGAAGTGAGGATTTTACGTCACCTACCAACGCAACATCTACTGACTTGTTCTTTCCTATCTCCGCCGGGTCGATATCCATATGGATTATGCTCATACCCTTACCAAACTCATCAAATTTGCCAACAGATCTATCCGAAAATCTTGCACCTATTGCCACGATGCAGTCTGCCTCAAGAATTATCTTGTTAGCTTCTGCGTGGCCATGCATCCCAATCGGTCCCATGGCAAGCGGGTGGTTCTCAGGGAATGCACCCTTGCCTTTGAAGGTAGTCACAACCGGTATCTTCACAAGCTCTGCAAGCGTCTGCAGTTCTGAAAAAGCTCCTGAAAGAATTACACCGCCCCCTGCCATTATTATCGGCCGCTCAGCGTTGAACAAGAGCTCTACTGCCCTGGCCATCTCTGAGAGGTCCGCTTCTACATTCGGATTATAGCCTCTAACTTTGATAAGATCTGGAAACTTCATATCAGCTGTTGCTTGTTGTACATCCTTAGGAATATCAACAAGTACTGGGCCAGGCCTGCCGCTCTCTGCAATGTATACTGCCTTCTTAACAACTTCTGGAATTTCGGAAGCGGCTCTTGGCTGGAATGAGTATTTTGTGCAAGGGTTTGCCACAGCTATGATGTCTGTTTCTTGGAAGGCATCCTTGCCTATCATGGCGAGCGGCACCTGACCAGTTACGGCTACAACTGGAGAAGAATCAGCATATGCAGTAGCAATACCTGTAATGATATTTGTGGCACCTGGACCTGAAGTTGCAAAACATACCCCTGCCTTTCTCTTTATTCTGGCATAGCCATCTGCCATATGAGCGGCCGATTGTTCGTGCCTTACTAGAATGTGCCTAAAGTTTGCATCTACTAAGGCATCGTATATTGGCAGGTTCGCTCCTCCTGGAAGGCCGAAGACTATGTCTACGCCCTCTTTCTCCAGGGCTTGAATCAACGCTTTTGCTCCTGTCATTTCAACCAATTTTATCTCTCACCAAATTGATTTGCATAAGCCGTGCTTGTTGAAAGCACAGAGTTTGCCCCTAAGCAACCCTCAGTAGAACCAGAACATGAACGTTGTGTCCATAACAATATCCGCTGTCAGCCCGAGGCATTTTTATTTATGTGGATGGAAATTATTTATAAAGTTTATGGGATGAGTGGTTCAAAATCTATTGAGAACGGTATTAAAGCTCAACAACAAAAAGGCAATTTCATTGGGTTTGGCACGTTTTTTCTCATTAACGGAGGGTGCATAATCAATGGTGGACGATTAGCTATCTAGTTGCACACATTACAGTGTTACTTATTTTGAGGATGTTTAAATATGCACGTACAGTTGTAGGGTGAGGTTAAGACTACAGTTTGCAAATCCAAAGAGATTGTCATTCGGTAAAGCTACTCGAAAAGGTAATGCATGATATTAATCATTATTATTGGAATTAGGACAACAACGGCAGCAAAAAGACCTACTCCTCAAAATTATAATGTATCACCATATTTACTACACGCTGCAATGCATCATCTTTCAAAAAAGAAAAGTTAGAAGCGATACTATTGTTCGATTTTCATACAAGTCCTAACAAGAGCAGCACGGTAACTGCGAGATATATCAATCCCCATATTGTCAATTTTATAGCATAATCAGTTTTTTGGCCTCGCCTAGTCGCAGAGTGAGTAATAACACAGTCGATGCAATAAAAGGAATTATTACAGATGCAATCATTGTTCTGTCTAATACTGACAAAGAAGAAGTTCCAGATATGGAGGTAAGAGAAAGAAGGATAAGTACCCCTGAGATTATTGTTGCATTTGCTTGAATTAGATCGTTATCGTCAAAAACTATTTAATCTCAATATCTGTTAATTGGACGAAATGATGTATGATAATAAAAAGTAAGGATCCTAAGCATGCTCTTATTCTAAGAAGTCATTATGCCTGTCCTGATTTCAGGTGTCAAACTGTACTTCATTATATCTTAACTGGAAATTACCTTATATTGTACAAACAATTTATAATTAATAGCATATATGGTGCAAACAGAAAATACAAGTCACGAAAATGAAAACAAATATACCAAAATAGAGGCTGCAAGGTCTGACGAGCAATATTTGAGCCTAACAAGTGGAAAAGAGCCTGAGGATCTGACACCCCGACAGCAAACGTGTGATATATGTGGATTGACAGCACGCAACAAAGAGGAATTACAAGATCATATCAGAAATGCACATGCAGGTATACAGAAATAAAATAAAGAAGATTCTAAGTTAGCCACACTCCGATATTGCATTTAAGAATTAGAGCCTGCGAGAGAGGTTTCAATGAGTGCACATAATAAGGAACTTTGACTTGAATAGATCTTCGTTTTTAATAATTCTTTTTCATAACCAATATTGCCAGTTCTGCATCTGCCTCTCAGGTCCAATCAAGCCTGCCAATATGTGTGCTTATTTGTATTGACAGTCTTTTTTCAGAACAGATGTTGTTACTTGAGCCTATATTCAGTTTCTTTGAAATAGAGAGCGAAATATTTGATTACGTGAATAATTGTAATAGGCTTCACTAAACTAAAAAATAGTAAAGCTATAAAGATTTCTATTTATTGCTATTTAATAGGTGTACACTTGTCCTCTGCAGAATCCCTTAAGGTAAGACAATTTATTCACAAATATTTTCAGCTTGCCCAGAGCAAAGAAATAGAAAAAATAGAAGAATTCCTTGATCCACACTTCACTAAATTTGGCGATTCCCCGCCCTATGATAGACGAGATTTTGGAAGAGCCCTCATGCTTGAACAATTACACTTTGCCAGCCTCTCTGACTATGATTTTAAGATTGAAAACTTTAATACTGAAATGATGCGCGATGTTGCGGTTGCTACTTTTCTGCTTGAAGTTACCGGTATGATAGTCGATGACTACAGCTTTAGAGGTACGTCAGTTAACTACAAGTCAAGGGTAACGATCGTCTTGAAAAAAGACATAAACGATCAGTGGAAGATGGTTCATCAGCATTTATCTAAGCGTACTGGTTAGTCAAAAGGCATTGAGTGGTTGACTGTCTTCTTAATGACCTTTTGCCCTTCCATCTCGCTAGAATTATTATCTTTGCCCTTCTCCTCTAAGAAAATGCCGTATGCTTCTTTGGCGTCGGCATTCTTGTGGACTATTGCCTGCACTGACTTTATCATTGCCACGGGCCAGTCTGACTGCCAGATGTTTCTTCCCATGTCAACGCCAGCAGCACCGTGCGTCATTGCATCATGAGCAAGCTTGAGCGCGTCTGGTTCTGAGAGTTTCTTTCCTCCTGCAATTATAAGTGGAACTGGGCACCCTTCAACAACCTGTTCAAAGTTGTCACAATAGTACGTCTTGACTACATGGGCACCAAGCTCTGCGGCGATTCTGCATGCAAGTCCAAGGTAACGTGCATCACGCGCCATTTCTTTGCCGACTGCAGTCACTGCAAGGACCGGTACCCCGTACTTCTCGCCCTCATCTACTAACCTTGCTAAATTGGCAAGTGTCTGGTGCTCATACTTGCTGCCTACAAATATTGATAATGCAAGACATGACGCATTAAGCCTAATCGCTTCTTCCATTGATGTCGTAATTGTTTCTTTTGAAAGATCTTCGCCGATGATGCTGATTGCGCCAGAAACACGGAGCACTATTGGAATGTCATATTTGGGGTCAACTGATGTCCTCAGGATGCCCCTTGTGAGCATAAGTGAGTCGGCGTAGGGCAGAAGTGGGTTTATAGCCCTCCTTGGAACTTCAAGACGCTCGGTCGGCCCAAGAAAGTAACCGTGGTCAACTGCAAGCATGAGGCAACGGCCGTCTTTGGGATGAATTATCTTAGCTAATCTGTTTTGCATTCCCCAGTCCATGGTTGATCAGCTCAGACAGGTGATTTTATTATTTATAGTTTCATTAGTCTGTGGTTATAATTACCTTCATCGCATTATTAGCCTCATGAGCGCATTTTATTGCCTCTGCCGCTTTGCTAATGTGAAACCTGTGCGTAATAATTGAACCTACATCTATGCGATTTTCTGCTATCAGCTTCAGTGCCTGGTTTGTTTCAATTTCAGACGCTGCATAGCTTGGGATGAGCGAGTGCTCGCTTGAGTAGATCTTACTCATATCATAGGACATTTGCGACCCTTTAGGGGGGACACCAAAAAGCACTATCTTACCACCCTTTCGAGTCACGTCAAACGACTGGAGGAGTGCATGCATATTCCCTGTGGCAATGATGCAAATATCGGCACCTCTTCCGCCTGTTTCCGCCTTGATATTATTTGCAAAGTTCTGATTGGAAATAGAGTTGAGTACATGCACACTATACTTCTTGACAAAGTTCAAACGAAAATCATTGACATCAATGACAAATATTTTGCCTGACCCAAATACCAGAGCCAAGAGCATATGCATTACTCCAGTTGGACCTGCTCCAAGTATCACGACATCGTCTCCCTTTTGGAAGTTACACTTATTCCATGCCCTGAGGCAGCATGCAAGGGGTTCAACAAGTGATGCTTCCTCAAAGGATACATTGTCAGGCAGTTTTATCATGCCCCCTCGTGACACATTCCATTCTGGCACTAAGAAATGCTCTGCCAGACCGCAGGGCCTAATGTTGCTGGTCTGGTAGGCAGGACACATGGTATAGTCCCCATGAAGACAGTAATGACAGGAATAACACGCAACGTGATGATGGATAAAAACGCGGTCTCCATTTGCAAAGTTCTTAACAGATTCGCTTAATCCTACCACCTCACCTGCAGGTTCATGACCAAGCCTGCCAGAGGACATACTATATTCACCATATACCTTTTCTAGATCTGACCCGCACAGTCCACAGGCACGCATTTTAACAAGAACATCCCCTGCTCCAGTTCGGTCTGGTACTTTGACATCATCTACATAAACTGTGTTGTTGTGTCTATTCACAAAGACTGCCTTCATCTTCCTATCCTCAATTGTCGCCAAATATAAAGACTAGAATGTATTAAAGTACTATTGCATTTCGTCGGATTTCCACTTTTGTAATATTGTAATAAGTCATCAGGTGGCATAGCAATAGTCCTCTAATTTTCACATGTATTAAGAACCTTTAAATAATAAAAAATAAATCTCATTTGCATCTTTAAATGCTGCTCCCTTCAGAGATCGAAGCAAAATCCCTCATTCCTGCAGTTAGAGCTATTCTTGCAAAGAAGCTCATCAGGGAATATTCTCTAAAGGAAGAAGATGTTGCCAAGGATCTTGGTATCACACAGGCCGCAGTTAGCAACTATGTGAGGGGAACAAGAGGTGATACAGAGCTTATTTCGAAGCTTGAATCAGTTAGAGAAGTCATGCGTATGGTAGACGACATTGCCAAGGATCTCTCTACAAACAAAGCATATACTCCAAGCACGCTTGCCAAGTTCGTGGGTCTCTGCAACTATATGCGATATACACTCATTATATGTGACGCTCACCACAGCATTGAACCAAACATTGATGAGCAGGTCTGTGAGCAATGCAGAGGTACTCTGGTTCGTGAACATTAGCATTGGCAATTTTTCCACCTAAATGAGTCATTGAAGAATTTAATAATTAGTACCGGGGTGGTATATTAGATATATGACAGGAGGCGGAGGAAAACAGTGGATCAACGGCGAAACCATCGCAGGCATTGCGCTAGCATTTTTGGGGCTTTTGTTCATCTGGTTAGCGACCATGAACGCTGTATGGGCTAGCGTAGTTTTGGCTGCCTACCTTATCTTAGCAATTGGCATAGGCTTCATTGTGCTTGGTGTAATAACCATGCGCAGGACAAACCGTATCCATTCAGAAGAGGGACATACTCATAGCTACTAGCGTGTACATGTAATGTTTAAAACGTTGATCAGTTTCATGCAATACCATGCCTAACGACCACGACGATGTCCTAACTACCTTTGCCAATACTGAGAAGACTTTCTTCGAGCTTGCAAGTGAGCAGAGATTAGCAATAGTATTTCATCTCAACAATAAAAACGCCAAGATATCGCAACTTGCCAAGGATCTCGATATTACCATGCAGGAGGTTCACCGCAATGTCAGTCGCCTGCAGGATGCTGGCCTGATTGAGAAAGACCCTGAGGGGGTATTTTCTCTTACCACTTTTGGGAATACTATAATCAAGCAGATCCCGACATTCAATTATCTCTCAAAATACAAAGAATATTTTTCCGAGCATGTGTTGGGCGAGCTCCCAATTAAATTTATTATGAGATTGGGAGCTCTTGATAAATGTGAGTTCGTTAAGGGCATTGTCGCAATACTTGAGCGTTGGAAGGATTTTTATCGGCAGGCTGACCAATACATCTATGAAATTGTACCGCAGGTGCCAATAGACCTAATTGAGCCAGCGGTGTCTAGGGTAAAGGAAAAAGCTGTAAAATATAGTTATGTATTTCCAAAGAATGTCATCATCCCAAAAGGCAGAAAGGAATTGCTGAAAAAGCTTGGTCACAATGAACTCTTGAGCAAAGGGGCAATAGAGAGAAGAATGGTAGAAAGCGTGCAGGTCGCCGTCATACTAAATGAAAAACAGGCATCAGTACTTTTCCCAACTCAAAAGGGGGAGACTGACATGAACATGATGTTCTTCAGCCCCGATCCCATATTCCACGAGTGGTGCCTTGACTACTTTCGCTATCGCTGGTATGGCTCTGATATCTTTGACGAAAGCAGGCTAAAAGAAATCTAATTCTGATCCGCCTACTTTAACCACTCTATGGAAATATCCTGATATGTACCGCTTGGCAGTATGCGTCTTATTGAGATTGGAAGCGCTTTGCGCTCTATTTCCTCAACTGCAACAGAAATTGAGCTAGTGGCATGTTCAGGTACCTTGACAAGTGGGGGTGCACCAAGTGATAGCTGAAGTGACCTTGCACCTGTTATCCTTGCTTTCTCAAACCTTGTAAGCCAAGCAGGACCAATCAGCACCTTATTGTCCTGACTATCAATTTCTTTCAGTTCATATTCATATTCTGCATATGTAACTACCTCGTCTGCCCTGCGAGACGTTTTCTTGGTCGTAGCGTCTTGCTCTACTTCACGCTTTTCATTTATGCTAACTTTTGTGCGCGAAGTACTACCCTTCTTGGTCGTTTTTGTGGTCCCAGACTTTTTAGGTGCAGCATGTCTTTTGGAGGAATGTTTGACTACCAAGAATAATCCAAAGGATAATGGATATCTAATTAAATGTTTTGCCGTAATTGTTCAAAACTAACACTGGAGCTATATTATCTATATTAATAAAGGGGGTATCTTATATTTATATTTTCGCTGCGGATTTTGATACGGATTATTGACTATATCTGCAATTTAATCTGGTTCACTTTTTTATCTTGCTTGGTCAGTTACTTGTTCTCTTTATAATCCAGCTCTTTTGTCTTGATCTAACAGTAAAGTGTCTCTATTTTGATGGTATACGAAACATTTTCATTACATCGGACATCATTTGTTGCAATGATGCAGCCCGGAAGCACTGGGTCGGTATCTAGATTAAAAATTGCAATCGAGATACAAGATAAAGGCTCTGCACCAGCTGAACTTGTGCGCCATCTTGCCCCTCTGACTATTGGAGCCTTGCTAAAAAGCCTTCCTGTACAGGACAGGCTGCACAGGTATGCAGACAAATTCACATATATTGAAACTGGCCTTATAATAGGCCCCGAAAAACATAAAACAGAATTTCGTCGAGGTGATATCGCTTACCTTACTTCAAACAGCTCATTTTGTGTCTTTGTGCAGGATGCGAAAGTCCAGCCCATGAATATGCTGGGTACGGTCACTTCTAATCTTAGGGTTATTGAGTCAAGTCGACCTGGAGATGTGATGATAGTTAAAAAAGCTAGCGTCTGATGAGATGGTAGACTCTATGGCCGCTGTATCCGCCTTCGGCATTAACTATGCCCCTGGCTTCTAGTGACTTGATGAAAGCGTTGGCGACAGAAACCTTAACGCCGATGTTTCTTGCTACACTTTGCGTTGTTATCGCCTTCATGCCTTGAATTGCCTTCATGCCTTGAGGTTCCTCAATTGTCACAGCAAGCTTTTGCTTCTGTTGAGGCTTAGAGCTTGTTTTCTTTTCTACAGTGGACTTGATCTCGGTTTGTCCTGGCGCTGTTTGGGTATTCTTGTCCGAACTGCCAGCTGGCTTCCTCTTATTGCCTCCCATTATTTTATTACGGGCTTGCTGCCCTTTAATAATGTTAGTAGTAATACATCGAGCTTCTTAATTTGCTGCATATTCCTCAACAAGTATTAGCTCCTTCGTCAATTGCTCTATATTTGTTATAATATTAGAATCGACTATTATTTGACAAATTCTTCTTTAATTCTTCTTTCACAAACTCGTCTACATTTGTCGCTGTATTATATACATCTGCTTCATGTGACTGAGTTATTATCCCACGACCTTGCATATTTGAATTGCTCTTGCAGAGTCTTGATGCTTATTGGCGTTCTCATCTTTCTCCCTACTTATCACTTAAAGCATATCATAGATTAATATTCATTCAAGCTGTATAGAGTCGAATTGCTTTGGATTTCAATTCTTTAGTGGAGACATTTGAGCAGATGGAGCAGACCTCCAGTAGAATTGCCCTTACTGGTCACCTAGTTACCCTCCTCAAAAAGACTCCATCTGATATTATTGACATGGTGACTTATCTAATTCAGGGTAAACTTTACCCAGACTATGAGGGAGTGGAGATGGGAGTCGCAGAAAAAATGGTTCTGAGGGCAATTGCAAGCTCGTCTGGTAAAGACGTATCGGAGATAGTGAGAATATATCAAAAGACAGGTGACCTTGGAGAGGCAACATTGGAAGTCATGAAGTCAAAGAGCCAATCAACTCTGTTTTCAGAGCCCATGACAGTCGAGCGTGTATATTCTACTTTTGACAAAGTTGCGCGTACAACTGGCACTGGTTCACAGGAGGTCAAGTTGCGTCTGATAAGCAGCTTGCTAAATGATGCGATGGCTACCGAGGGGTGCTATATAATCAAGTTCGTCATGGGACAGCTGCGGCTTGGCATTGCTGATTATACCGTGCTCGATGCTCTTGCGATCGCATTCACTGGGAACAAGGCAAACAGGAAGGCGCTTGAAGATGCGTATAACGTCTCAAGCGACCTTGGCACAGTGGCAATGCTGCTTGCAACGAAGGGGCTGGAAGCAGTAAGTTCGATTAAGATAACGCTGTTCAAACCTATCCGGCCAATGCTTGCAGAGCGTATCCGGACTGCAGAAGAAGCACTCGAGCGGATGGGAAGCAGGGCAGCAGTAGAATATAAATTGGATGGCGAGCGGGTGCAGGTGCACAAGGGCAAGGACAGAGTAGAACTTTTTTCGAGGAGGCTCGAAAAGATTACGAGCCATTATCCCGATGTTGTCAATGCATTAAAGTCTATAAAGTCAGAAGTGATATTGGAGGGTGAAGTAGTGGCCATAAACGTAGAGACAGAGGAGTATCTTCCCTTTCAGGAACTGATGCACACGCCACTAAAATATGGCGTAGAGGAGGCAATGGAGAGCTATCCTGTTGTCATGAACTTTTTTGATGTACTCTACTTCGACGGGAAGAGCAGGACAGATATGCCGTATCTAGAAAGGAGAAAGCTCCTAAAGAAAATAATTGATAAGATTAAGATCCAAAATAACAAGTTACGCTTGATCAAGCAGACTATTGCAGCAGAGCAATATGAGATTGATCGGTTTATGATGACTGCAATTGAGAATGGCTGTGAGGGAGTTATGATAAAGCATCTTTCAAGCACATACCGTGCTGGTGCAAGAGAATACGCGTGGGTCAAGCTCAAACGTGAATACACTAGCGATTTTGCAGATACGCTAGACCTTGTCATTGTTGGTGCACTGCATGGTCGCGGAAGGCGCGCAGGAAAATATGGGGCGCTGCTATTAGCCGCTTATGATCATAATGCTGACATGTTTCGAAGCGTGACTAAAGTAGGGACAGGCTTTACTGACTTGCATATTGAGCAATTTTACAAAGAGCTCGAGAAACATATAGTAAGTCAACAGCACGCAAGAGTCGATACTGGCATGGAAATGGATATCTGGTTTGAGCCCAAAATCGTCATTGAAGTTATTGCATCGGAAATCACTCTGAGCCCCTGTCATACTGCTGCCAAGAATACAATAAGAGCAGGGTACGGTCTTGCTCTACGGTTTCCGAAATTCACAGGAAAGATAAGGGATGACAAAAAACCAGAAGATGCCACGACCACTGACGAAATAGTGACTGCGTACAGGAGACAGTTGAAGGTTATTGGCAACTCAGACATAAAGGAGCAGCAGGAGAATCACCATGAAGAAGTTTAACGACCTGTGTGCTCATGGAAGTCAGATATTGTATTAGGAAGATAATGTTGTCTGGAAAGATGTACAAGCTCGATAAGTTGTACTAAACTATAATTATTACTATTATGGACGATATAACGAATCACCGCCCATCCTTCTTATTCTGTCCATCTCTCGTTCAACTGCGTCTGCCATTTGGTCCAATTCTTCTAGACCTTTGAATCTCTGATACGTCAGCTTTTCGAGCGAAACTAACAGGCTCTTTGCTGACCGGTATTGCAATATTTGGGGGTCATTGATCTCTGCAAACAATCCTATGCCCTGAATGTTATTCCTCTTAGCATATCCTAGAATAAGACCATTGAAACCTGTTATTAGAGACGATCCTGGAGTAGTGTTGTGACCTATTTTCACTATTTGCTCTGTTAACTCCTGCGAAGTTGTTGTGACAAGTGTCCTTGGGTCCTTGCCATAGTTTCGGTCTGTGTGGAATGCACCTAGAGCATAAATTAATTGCACGGAGTACATCTTGGCAATATTAATGACATCTTGGCACAATTTGTACAGCTCATGATTGGTCTGAGGCTGACCAATGCCACCTCCAAAAACGATGATGCTGTTGATATTGCGATATTCCCACTTTTCCTGATGATAGTCAATATAACCCCCTTTATCAACAACATAATTTGGATAAGGTGCTAAGACATACCTAAACAACCTGGTGTCGAGGTTCCTATTAATAAAATCGATGGCAATACTACCAACATTTCCCATGTCTTGCATAGCAGCAATCATTATTGGCTTGTTTACATCGGGCTCCTCAACGTTTACAAATTCCATCGAACTTTCTCTTGGCAGCACACAATAAAAAAGTTAATAGTTTGATCCCTGCAACAATTAAAAGCCGGGTATAGCCTTCTTGCTTCATCTTGTCAGGGGGGGCTTGAATGTCACACGCTTATGAGGTTGCGATTGAAGGATGGAAGGCTCGCAAAGACCAACTGCTTAGACAGCGAGAATCAGTAACGAGGATAAATTACAAGGCAGAAAAAGTGAATATTTTATCACTATTGAAGCAGAAGAACATTTAAAATAAAATATCATATGTATGCATTGTTGCAGACGTGGACACCGAGGTTCTAAAGGTAATATCCCGGCTTAATAAACAAGCAAATCGAGAAAGAAATGGCAGAGTAAAAGTTGAACCTGACCAAGAGATGCTTGCCATAACAGCTGATACTGGTATATTCTTTTCAGTACTCCTCAAGGCAATCAGGGCAAGACGTATCTTAGAAGTAGGCACCTCTGCTGGGTTTTCTACACTGTGGTTCGCCGATGCAATAGGCAAGAACCGCAACACGAAGATAATAACGATAGAAATGAACCCGCAAAAAGTAGAGTGGGCATTGAAAAATTTCAAAGAAGCGGGTTTTGATAAGATGATAGAGATAAAACAAGGCCTTGCGCTTGATCTGTTACATGATCTAAAAGGCAAGTTTGATTTTGTCTTCCTTGACGCCGATAAAGAGAATATCATAAGATATTTTGATCTTGTACTACCTTTGGTAAGAATTGGAGGGATAATTGCGGCAGATAATATGCTTTATCCTGACCATTTTAGACCCGCTATGAGAAAGTATGCGCTCCATGTGCATAGCAAACCCAATACCCAGTCAATCACCGTGCCAATAGGATTGGGGGAAGAGATTACGATCAAACTGCGTAAGTAATTGTAAATTTCTCTTCTCTTTCTCTGAGTTTACCTTCCATAGGAACTGAATCTATTCAGTATCGTAGTTCTTATAAAGTGCAAAAATTGTGCTGACAGTCAAATCCTGCCTCGTCCTCCTCAAAGAAAAATTATCTCCGCATCGTAGGTGGTAATGTAAAAATGCTAGCTGGTATCCTTCTCTTTGAACACCTACCAGAAAAATATCTACTGAGATGATGATGCAGCTATAATGTCAGTGACCGATCTAGAAGGGAAACACTCTGAATCTGCACCAAGCTGAGGTAAGCCAAGTCAATCTATTAAGTATAGTGATTGAAATGAACATCTGATAAATGCCTAGAATGATGCAATACATTCTGACATTATCCTAGCAGCAAGCATTGCAGTAGTATCACTGATGTCATAATCTGGAGCAAGTTCGACTATGTCAATAGCTACAACATTTGAGGTACTAATTGTCTTGCTGAGTAGATAGATGAGATCTATGGATGACAGACCTCCAGGCGAAGGTACCGATACGCCTGGAGCAAAAGCTGGATCTAGGCAGTCGAGGTCCACTGAGATATACACCTTAGACCCTCTTGTTCGCGCTCTTATCATTTGCGCCACTCTTTTTACTCCTAGCTCAACAATTTCTAATGGATTTATGATCCTCAGACCCACCTTTTTTGCATTTTCAAGTTCTTCTGGCTCAGCCGCCCTCGTACCTATCAACATACTTTTTCTAAAGTTGAGCGATTGTGTCGAGTCAGTAAGCACTGAACCATAATAATTCGTAGTTGAAGAAACAAAGTCGGGATGGGCGTCAAAGTACAAAAGTGATAGTTTTTTCCCGATCGCATTAGAGACCGCCTGTATAGCTTCAGTACTTAGAGAATGATCTCCTCCAATCATAATTGGCAGCTTGCCGTGTAAAGTAATGTCAGTCACCAATTCGCGCAGCTTATGCTTGTCTGGTATATTGCCTGCATCAAATATACACTTTCCATCAAGGGGTCCGCTCATTGGACAAGTAGGGATAAGCATTCCGCCACGTTCAAAAAATTCTGAGTCGTTTGATGCTACTCTCAATGCATCAGGTGCTCTGCTTGTTCCCTTACGCTTAGCGTGCGAATTGGATTCATCTGGGACGCCTATCACAACAATATCTACATCTTTCATGGTGTCAGCGTTTGAGCGATGAAGCTTAACCATTATAGCGATCATCTTTAACCTGGTTTTTTAATCATCGCCTGATAGGCGGAACCAATAAGATTTTATTGAAAAGGAATGCTGCCTACTGTCACAATATGTCTACCATGAAGTACATTCAGCTTGAACCGCAAGGTGACATTGCAATTCTGAGGATAAATAGACCTGAAGCACTTAACGCCATGAATCTGGATGTCATATCAGAGCTTTCAAAAATGATTGATATTATTGCAGCTGATGGGAGCATTAAAACATTAGTTATTACTGGTGCGGGCGAGCGCTCTTTCTGTGCCGGCGCAGATATTTCTTATATGGTCAATATAGATCCAATGCAGGCAGAAAAGTATGCTACTTCTGCTCAAGACGTAATAAACAAAATAGATCGTCTGGAAAAGCCAGTGATTGCTGCAGTAAACGGCTTTGCCCTTGGTGGCGGTTGCGAGTTAGCAATGGCTTGTGATATCCGTATCGCCTCAAGCAATGCCAAAATCGGGCAACCCGAAGTGACAATAGGCATACCCCCTGGATGGGGTGGAACACAGCGTCTGATGCGGATTGTAGGTCCGGCAAAGGCGAAGGAGCTAATATTCACTGGCAAAATGATAACGGCAGATGAAGCCTATCAAATAGGGCTCGTTAATAAGGTAATCAACCTAGGATCTGACGATAAAATTCCCCCTGAAGCACCCAAAGGTGACGCAGCGAAGGAAAAGGAAAGGGCTAGTGAAATCGCCAAGATCCTAAATAGGAAGTTGATGGACGAATCTCTTGCGCTTGCAAAGGAAATAGCAAAGAACAGTTTCACGGCAGTCAAGGTTAGCAAGAATCTGATAAACAGAGGAATGGACTCGGATCTAGAGACAGGACTTAGGCTTGAGATCTATGGTTGGGCGCTCTGCTTTGCTCACGAAGACAGACAGAAAATGATGTCCGCTTTCCTCAACAAGAGCAAAAAGTAGTACTGCTATGTCAAAAGTCGGGCACCCTCGCTGGCCCTGCAAACAAATGTCTTACTCTTTACACCTGTCTTTTCGAACCCATTAGCCATGGCGGCAGCTACTGCCTCTGCGTTTCTATGGGTTTTCAGAAAAGCTATCATAGAAGGCCCCGCACCACTTATTGTGACTGCAAGGGCACCTGCAGAAATAGCATTCTGCTTGACATTATCATAGCTTGGTATCAAATGCTTTCTTGCTGACTCGATAATGACATCGTCTATTCCTCTTGTTATAGTTTCTATATCCTTTGTCGCAAACCCTGCAACTATTGTAGATGCTCCCGAAATATTGTGAACCACGTCTTTGAGCGGTACCAAATTTGGAAGGACGCTCCTTGCTACCTCTGTCTTTTTCTTTGGCACCTCTAGCGATGGAACTGCAATAACAAGGACGAGGTCCTTGGGGGGCTCTAACCTAATAAATTGCAGACTTTCTCTTGTAATGCTGCTTATCACAAAGCCACCCAGCAAAGAAGCAGAGACGTTATCATAGTGTTTTATGCCAGCGCTAGCGAGCTCGCCTTCTGCGGCATATTCTACGAGCTTATTTTTGTCAATCTCTAAATCATAAAGTGAGTTATATGCTATCGCAGCAGCTGCTGCCGAAGCAGCACTGCTGCCAATACCATAGCCTGGTGGCACACCTTTTATGATCTCGATCTCTGTACTATCACTGATCTCAAAATCCTGCATCATCTTTTTTACAACCAAGCCGGCAGAATTTGATTCAGCCTTTGATGGAATCGATTGATCACTGTTCTTGATATTTATTTTTCCACCCGCGCTTGGAGATATCCTCCTGCTTATCTTGACTTTGTCCTCAAGCGCATCAAGCGCAAGACCAAATACATCATAGCCTGGTCCTAGGTTTGCAGTTGAGCATGGAGCGGTTGCGATACATGATTCTCCAATCACCTAAATGTCCTCTCCCTGATTAAGGATTCGAGCAAGGGCAGCAGCTAAGTTGACCATGCCACTCATCGTGATGCTAGAAACAGCTATTAGACTCTGACCGAAACCTCCTTTGCTTATGCTGCGCGCCAGATCTTTAGTTAAGAGAGAATACTCGGCATCTTTTTCGATGTTGAGAGTATGTTCAAGGGCCATACTTGAGCTCGCCCACTCCATAATATTTTTTAGATTGTCTAACACAATATCGCGTTTTGTAAGCACATTTATCTGAGCCATTTTCAATCGCAGTCTGACAGATAATGCAAGCAGTGAAATAGATACAAAGTTAATCGGAGATGATACTAACATCCCATCAAAGGTAAATATCGTGGCCTTGTCATCCGCATGAAAATTTATGGCAAAATATGGACCGCTTGCTCGAAACGCAAAGAGCTCTACCTGGCCTGGAGTGTCCACTATGAGGTAGTCTGGGTTCAGCTCATCTACCTCCTTCTGAATCTCATCCAACTTTGTTGCAATCATATCACTTGCCATTATAAGCGAACCATTGGGGCCAAGTCCGTAGCTCTCCATCAACGTGGCAATGTCAATGTAATTGCGTACATCAACGTCTGGTTCATAAGGCAAGTTGATTGCACCTGGGTCAAGGTTAAGAGTTATAGGGTAGGCACTATTGTCTTTATACCACTGAAGTAATCTAGAGGTAAGGAGCGATTTTCCAGACCCTGCAGTCCCTGCTATAAATATCGCCTTCATTGCCATCAAGGAAACCTTGTGCTGGATATATCTACCTTTTATCAATGAGAATGGACATAAATGGTGACTCTGGTAGCGGATAGGATACATAGTAACGATAGTAGTCAACGATCTTTCGGTAAACCTCTGAACCTTAACGATAACGAGACCATACCTACTAGCGCTACTAACGCTACACAACAATTACTGCCACAAAAGACCTTCTTTTCGTCTCTAACACGAACCTTCATTTTACTTTTATTTTCTTCCCCTTGGTGTCATAGCATGCTGACCATTGAACAATAACATCTCATTACCTCTCAACGCCCAATTCTATAATCTCTTTTAACTCCTGATTAAATGCGGTTAGATGCACATATAGTATCTGAAGTAATTGGTTCTATTGTTACAAAAAGTGATTGATGATCGTATGATATAATAAAATTATGCATGAATAGCCCAAGATTATACATTCCTTCTTATAGTAGTACCTTGTATCAAAGAAAGAGTTATAGTAGTTGAACTGGCGACTTGTTGCCATCCCTGTAAGCCTGGTACCTTTCATTATCCTGATCCTTACTTCCAACGTCTCGCCTCAAGATATTTTTGCTTTAGGGATTATACCATTTCTAGCTGCAGCGGCTGCAGCAATCATCAAAATGCTGTTGCAGGCGCTCAGATTCAAGTATTTTATCAGGCATTTTCTTGGTTATGACGTTGCGTCTACAGGCGAGACTGTAACAGCTAGACTAGCCGGCGAATTTGTTACCCAGACTACTCCATCCTATGTAGGTGGAGAAATAGTAAGGATAGCCTGGCTTACAAGAAAGGGAGTTCCACCAGGCAAGGCCGCATGGATAACGACCATGGAAATACTTGCAGATGTATTTGTAGGGTCAGTACTGGCATTTATCGCTGGCGCCTTTGCGATTTACCGTGGCGGAAGCGTGATTGGATTGACTGTAATTCTGATAACCATTCCAACTTTAGCCATTTGGTTGGGGCTTATTCTTTTTTCTGCCAAGCGTACCCTTCGCCTTCCATCCTTCTCACAGAAGTTAGTAGAAAAGTTCCTCTCAAAAAAAAGGTCAGAGAATCTTGTAAATTCAGCGAACACAGCTATTGCAGATTTGTGTAATATGAGCCGAGAAATTTTCAACTCCAAAAAATCGATCCATACATTTGCAGTTGGAATAGCAATAACTGTCATTGCGTTCGTATTTTATGGTATCTCATTCATGGTGCTTGCTAATGCAGTTGAACCACGGATCGGCCTATTTGACTCGTTGATGGCAACGTCAGCATCAACCGCGGTGGCAAACCTGCCTATTACAATAGGTGGCTCTGGGCTTGCCGAACTCGGCATTTGGGCCTATCTTGTAAATCTCAGTGGTATACCAAACCTTGAGGACGTCACCAATGACTCTCAATTGAACGTGATAATTGCATGGAGGATAGCTACTTACCACGTGCCGCTTGTCATTACATGGATCGCTCTCATGAAGATTACTGTATACAGGGTTTCTGCTCCAAAAATCCAACACCCAAATACAGGACATGAAGACAAAAAGCCGGACAACGATAATAACAGCACTACATGATGAGGGGTTAGGCATAAAGATACAATGAATAAGGTTTCTTCCTTGAAGGGCAAAACAGTTATCACAAAAGCTTCGTAAATATCGTTATACAGTTGTATTAGATTTTACAAAACAAAATTTGCATACTAATTCATTCTCCTATCAATGGTTTCGTATAATTTTATTTTCATTATCACTCTCATTGTGCAAAATTTGGGGATTCCACAAACCTACAATACGATTGCTTATGTTTGCAAGGGCAGTTTCTTAAATAGCATCAAGAAATTCTCAAATAAAAAATTGATTAGCAGGATATCAAACTAATCGTGATATGGTTTCATGTGCACAAAATATTTCTCTAATACTCACTTTAAAATTAAATTTGTAAGTCACGTAGCAGATGTTAGTTCAGTGCCTACAACAGACCAAATTGCAAGCTCCATTCACTTTGAATTCATTATAGTTGGCTTATCCTAGTGTTTCTCCTTACTCTAAATTACTTGAGAAATGAGCATTGGAATGTCAACAGTACTATCCATGTTGTGATTAAGGAAAATTTTAACCTTGAATACGTTGATGTGGTGATATGTGAATTAGAGCAACCTCTTGTTTAGGCTGCGAGATTATTGACACTCTATTCAGTCAAAAATTGATCCGGTTTTTGAAAAAAATAGTCCGCCTCATTCAGAGTTGGCGGGCAAGTGATCCTTAGTAATTGCTGCTATATTCAGAGAAGCAAATGGGTTTATTCTCTAGTGTCAGCGCCTGCAAGGTTATTCATCCTCGTTATCTGTTTCCCCTGGAGGTGAGGATGCAGGAGGTAAATCGGACTCTACATCCATAAGTTGCAGCTCCTGCAACTCAAAACGATATATTGCCTTCATATCAAGAGCAAACTTCGTCTTAAGGAGTTCAACTACTTTAGCGCTTAAGTTAGCCATGAACACCTTGATCTTGTACTCATATACGAAGCCCTTCATAAAATCTGATATCTTCATTGATTTGGGGATGTCGAGATCCTCAACAATTGTTCTCCCATCAGGCATCTGTTCGTAGACCTGGATATCGACCTTGTAATCATGTTCGTAAATGTCAAGAAAGTAGCCTGTCCTCGTTATTACCTCGGGCTGTCCAAATTGAGCAGATTTTATCTCGTCTTCCGCCCATTTGGGAAGTCCCTCTTCCTGAGTGCTATCCTCGCTCTTTGTCACCTTTGTCCTTCCCATAATGCTAGTCTAGCGTGTATCTTTGCATTTAATAGCTTTTCCAACCTCGTTGCTCAAGCAGCCAAATTTGTCTATAAATTATAACTAGATGGTTATTCAATTATGACATTTCTATTTAACGCTATAATCGCTGGTTAGTTGCTATGACAAGCTTCAGCAATAACTGGATAAAGGACAATAAACCGACAATGTCTGAGAAAATAAAGCAGAATGTTGGCCAATCACAACCACTTAAACCGAGAATCGAGCTTGCCAAGAAGAAGATTCAGGCACAGAACCAAAAACTAGAGACAATTCTTGAGAAACTACGAAGTAAAGAAAGATCTCTCTTCAACCAGACTGTTTATGCTCTTCAGAAACATGATACCCAACAGGGTAAGATGATCTCAAATGAGATCGCCCAAGTGAGAAGGTCAACCAAGATGATCTCCCAGCTCAAGATTGCACTGGAACAGATACAACTCCGGTTGGAGTCCACTATCGATCTTGGAGACGTTATGGTGGCAATAGGTCCTGCGATGGGCGCCCTAACAAAAGTGAGGACTGGGCTTGGAGGCGTAATGCCGGAAGTAGACAGAGAACTTGGAGAAATCAATGGCGTATTCGGCGATATTATGATGAGTGCAGGATCCCTTGGTCACACCTCTTTCGCCTTCGACTCAAGCGGTGAAGAAGTAGACAGGATATTAGCAGAGGCAGGCGCAGTTGCAGAGCAAAGAATGACTGATAGCTTTCCGGATGTTCCAATGGGATCCTACTCAGGCAGTAGTATCCGCACTTCAGCAGGTGAGCATCCACAGTAAGATATCCTGTATCAATTTTTTTCTTCTTTTTTCTTTAGCTATTCAGTCTGAAATCTTCTTTTGAATCTTCATTTCTTGCAAAGACGCATTTTACCTACTTCGATTCATATGTAGCAATAAACCAGGGCTGTCTTTGGCTTTTGGAGAGTTTTATGTTATTTCTCTTTATCCTTACAAACTTGGTTAAAGTTCAATGCCTCTCTCTTTAACTATACAAGGATGACGACTGTGTGTTTTTTTCGACGAATGCCTGCAGTTTCGTATTTTGATGAACTAAAGAAGAATTTGATATCTCTACTCGTAAGATTCTATTTATTGCATTGTTTAAGGTATATCGGAACTTTGAATATTTTGATCACGAAATCCGAGCAAATTTTAACAAGGTTCATACAGGCACTATTAACAACTTGTATTCAGAAATAGCCTCTTGCATTTGTCTCATATGCATTGAAATCCAGTCACTAAAGATGCGAGATTATGCAAGTTTATGATTCTAAAAATGGTATTATTATTTCCTCATTCTATCATGTTGATGCTGGTTGTGTTGCGGCAGCCCCCGGGATTTCAATATGTACTAATATCTGGTGTTCCTCTTCCGCCTTCACTATGTAGCCTGGTATGTTTACCTTGCGGTTGCCTATAGAAACATGGCCATGACTAACTATCTGCCTTGCTTGATAGGGTGAGCTGGTACCAGTCTTTTTCATGACTATTGTCTGAAGACGTCGTTCTAGCAAATCTTCAACTTTCAGGTTCAATATGTCATCGAGTGTTGCGCCTTCTCTTGCAAGACCCAGCCTGTTCAAAAAATTCAAAAGTCTCTTTTCCTTCTCTGCCCTCAGTTCTGCTGAAAGTGCCAAAAGTGCACGGGCCTGGTTTCTGATCCTTGCTACCTCAGTCTCTGACTTCCAGAGCTCGCGTTTGTTTCTAAGACCGTAAGAGCCCATGATGTACAGTTCTGCATTTAACTGGTCTGTGGTCCAGATCATTCTAGGCCTGTGGAAAGTTTTTTTTGCCTTACGAGGATCTCCCATTTAGCACCACTGTCTATTTCTTATCCGGTTCCTTTGATGGTGGGGCTGGAGCTGGACTAGTTGGGCCCGCGCCAGCGGTAACTGCTGTCGGTGCAGCTCCAGGCATCGCTTTAACTTTCTTGACTCCTACTGCTCCTCCTCTTCTGCCGGTGGTTCTAGTGCATTGGCCTCTTACTCTTAGCCCAAACATATGTCGATATCCACGCCAACTCATTACCAGCTTTTCGCGCTCAATATCATTTGAAGCAGCAAAATCAAGATCTGAAGTTATCAGGTGATAGTTAGAACCATCATCCATGTTCTTCCTTCTGTTAAGGTACCATTGTGGGATTCCTGCCTTAGTAGGGTTGGAGATCGCCTGCTCGATCTCTCTGATATCATTTTCAGTCAAAAAGCCAACACGCAAATTAGGATTGATGTTGAGCGACTGAGTCATTATTTGAGCAAAATTATAGCCCACACCTTTAATTTCACTAAGGGCAACTATCAATTTCTTACTGCCCTCAATGTCTTTACCAGCGATTCTGAGAATGTGCTTATATTCTGATGCAGACAAAGCGAAATCACAAAACAATAGTCCGCAATAAAAACCATGCTGGGTACGGTAAATTGAGTTCGTGGACTTATGGTGTTGTCCTTAGATCCTCAGGGCTCAAAGATTGAATTTGCATATTACTTCTATCAAAATTTTTAATATGAGAGTTCTGATTGAGGGCAAGAACGAGTTAAGAGTAGTAATATGGTGCAAAATAGTTACTGGCTGTCAAGCTTTCTAAATTACATAGGATCAACTATGGCGGGATATCATAACTCGCATAAATGACTATCAATAAAATTTTTGACTGGCTCTCAACAATCTTTAAATCTGTGTTGACTAAGAAACCTCCATCTTCGATATGAGTGACAGGATACAGGAAACAGTTCATCGCTCTTACTCTTCAAAACCAAAGTATAGTGAAATAATGTCAGGCCTGCCCGAGGATTATAAGCAAATTAAAACACTTGGTGATCTTCTCAATATATGCTACAAACATGTCACTGTTCAAGAGCAGATGCGAACCAATCTGATTGCCAAACTGAAAAAAGGGGAACACCCATTCCCTGGAATAATCGGCTACGATGATGATGTAGTTCCTGCCATCAATAGAGCAATCCTCTCGGGTCACGATATGTTGTTAGTTGGACAGATAGGGCAAGCCAAAACCAAGATCGCAGAGGCAATAGCACAGAACCTCCTCTCTCGAATTCCGATAGTAAGGGGTACAATAACAAGCGATATTCCTACATCGATTCCCGAAGATGAATTGATTGCACTATTAACCGACACTGAAATCTCGAGAATGAAGCCAGAATTCATGGTGTCACCGGAATGTGAGGATATTATTCGAGCGAACAAGCTTGAGACCAAGGTTGACTGGGTAAGTGGTACCGACAGATACAAGTATGTACTATCGACGCCGGACATTTCAGTCAAGGATCTGGTTGGGCAGATAGATGCAATAAAGATAGCCAAAAAGGGAATCGAGCTTTACAATATCGAATCATATTCTGCAGGTCAGTTATTGCAGGCAAGGCACGGCATTTTATGCATTGACGAGTTGCCTGTGCTCGATCCACGAAAGCAAGTCTCCCTACTAAGTGTTCTTCAAGAGGGCAAGTTTACTACAGGGGCATATCCGATCGTTTTCAAACCTGATGTCAGAATAATTGCAACTGCAAACCCTGTTGACTATACCCATTCTGGTAAGGTAATCGAGCCATTATTTGACAGGCTGAGAAGCCACATTGACACTCACTATCCTAGGACAGTAGAAGAGGAGATGTTAATCATTATTCAGGAAGCAAAGATCGCAGATGCTAAGAATGTTGTGCTGCCTGCATTTATGATAAAAACAATAGCCAAGATAACGCAGATGACTCGTATGCACCATGATGTGAATCACGATAAGGGAGTCAGTGTTAGAATGTCAGTACATTCGATGGAGATGATGATAGGAGAAGCGGAACGTACTCGCTCCATTGTATATGGCATTAAGGCGATCCCTCGCTTTTGTGACATTCACTGCATCCACCAATCATCTAAATTTGAACTTGCAGAGATGGAAGACACTCGCCAGAACCGAAAGAATGTGCTCGATTCTATCATTGAAAGCGTGATAAAGGAACTATCAGTTGAATACATCCAAAAGGTAGCTCCAGAACAGTTGACAAAAGTCAAGAATGATTTTGCGAAGAACAAGACATTCCAGGTTTCGCAAACAATAGTTGGGAATGGCCGCAGTGACAAGAGTGTTGAATCCGACTATGAGTCTCAGCTATCTAGTTTTCCAGCACTCGAACAGGTGGTAAATGAAGCTATTGCTAGAGTAAAAGAAGAGCAAAAACAGCTTACTGAGCAGGCACTGCAACTAGGAATAAAAACAGACAATATATCTCTGAGTGAGGACCTTGACGGGGAATTTACGGCATCTGTGACTGAGGTAATACTTGAAGGTCTCCGGCACACCCAACCTCCACTCTTGGACAAAAAGGATAACTACATCTATGATCTCGCATAATCGTGCCCTAGGCAGTAAGAAATTCGTTTATTTTCCCCTCAATAGAGAGGGTCAGGATCAAATGCAAGATAGCCAAGATGAGCGGGAGCTCTCTAGAGATCTGATGGACCGACTGTTCAAGGCAATAGGAAGGGAGGCGCTGAAGGAAAAGACACCTAGTTTGCAGGAGCTTGAGCAGACACTTCAGGGTGTAATGTCTTCACTTTCAAATCAGCAACAGGAAAACAGCGAGCAGCACCAGACTAAGGGATCACTGGACGATTCAAGAGAAGATAGCCGAGACGATTCTGGTATGCCATTAGTTGCATACCTGATACAAAAGGGCTATCTAAAGGACTCTCCAAAATGGCTCAGTGCCAAGGGCTTTACTGCAATAGGCAGCAAGATACTTAGTGACGTAATGAAGGCGCTCAAGGCTGGTGAATACGGCACTCACGAGTCACAAAACCTTGGATCGGGGTCACTTGTGTTGGACACTACCAAAAAATATGAGTTGGGTGACGACATCAGGTTGCTAAATGTTCCAAAGTCTTTACTGAACACAATCCAGCGTACGGCAAAGGATGGTAGTAATCTAAAGCTGCCTCTGCAAATTGATGTCGATGACTTTGAAGAATATGAGACGATACAGGATGTTCGTGTCGCAGTAGTATATTGTATAGACCTTAGCTCTACAATGCGCTATTCATCAATGTATGGAGACATGAGCAGAATTGAGGCCGCCAAGCGTGCGCTTTGGAGTCTCTACTTGCTGAACCGTAATTTCTTTCCCTCCGACTCTGTCTATATTGTGGGGTTTGGAGCGCTTGCATCAAAGGTGGCACCGCATGACATACCTTATCTAAAAACCTTTGAGCCCGGCTCTGACTTTTTGCATTACACGAACTACCAGGCCGCATTCAGGCTTGCAAGCAAACTATTGCAAAAGGACGGCGCAAGCAATAAGCGCCTAGTGCTTGTAACTGATGGTCATCCAAGCGCGTGTTTTATCGATGACAAGAGCGAGCAAGACAAAATTGTATCACAGCGGCCCTATTCTCAATTTTATACACCCGACCGCCAGACTCTTGAAGATGTGAAGCAAGATCATAGCATGAATCTAGATATTGCATCAGGAGAGCTCGTCTACCTTTGCTACCGTTATAGGCAAGTAGACCAATATATTGGCGACCGTACCATTGTCGAGGCTAAAAAAGTCCATTCAAAAAATATTGAAATTGATACTATAATGATAAGTGAAGAGGACTCGTTGCTTGGTTATGTCAATGAAATGGAAAAGTATGTCAAGGGGCGATCATACTACATCAACCCTGCAGATATAGACAAAGTACTGTTAACAGATTATCTCAACAACAAGAGGCAAAAGATGATAAGGGCGCAGTACTAAAAATAAAAACACGTGGAGAAGCTTAATATACTGACAGGAATTTGTTTTGCATAAGCAAATACTATGCTGATTATCTTTGATGTGGAGGGTGTTCTGCTTAACGCTGAGTACCTTCCAGTTTTAGCTCAGGTCATGGGTCCTCGAAAAGAGAAGGAGATTTGGGACATCACCAACGCAGGCATCAGAGGAGAGATCGACTGGGAAGAGGGACTCAAGAGCCGAGTGCGGGCGCTGAGGGGCATTAGTTATGAAGATGCCAAGAATATAGGAGAGAGTCTACCACTAATGCCGGGCGCAAAAGAGCTTTGTTCTGCGCTCAAGAAGGCAGAATGGAAAATGATTGCAGTGTCTGGTGGTTTTACAATAATCACAGACAGACTAAAAGACGAGCTTGGAATCGATAATATATTCTCTAACGAATTAGTGTTTAAGGATGGCAAATTGGAGGATGTAATAATTAATGTTACATCAGATAAGGCAGCTGCAATTAGATCCACGATAAGGCAGTGGGACATCCGGAAGGAAGATACAGTAGTGGTAGTAGATGGTGCTAATGACTTGAAGCTATTTGCTCTGGCTGACTACACTGTAGGGTTCTGTCCTGTGGACATAGTAAGGGAAAAAGCTGATGTTTCCATTGACAAGCGCGACCTAAGCCTACTCCTCAACTTATTGAAGAAAAATTTTGGAGAGGCAGTATTAATCAATGCAGCAAGTAGGAGACATTAGCAACCAACTCATTTTTTAACTCCTATCTTTCAATCAGTGCAGTTGATACAGATAATCCCTATTCGAATTTCAAATGAGATTCTGATACATAATGATCTTAGCGTAATTATCCTTGAAGCAATAGATCGTAGTCAAATAGAAATCCAGAATGGCGATATACTCGTTGTCACACATAAAATTGTATCAAAAGCAGAAGGACGTGTTGTAGAGCTTGACAGTATTGAGCCTTCCACAAGGGCAATTAATATGGCAAAGGAACATGATAAAGATCCACGCATAATGGAGTTGATACTAAGGGAATCCTCACAAATTTTACGTGCAAAAGACGGCATAATTATATCAGAAACAAGAAACGGCTTTGTATGTGCTAACGCTGGTGTTGATCAAAGCAATGTAAAAGGTGATACTGCAGTGCTGTTGCCTCTTGCCCCTGACGAGTCTGCAGACAGGGTCCGGCATGCGGTAAAGAAAAAAGTCGGTAAGGAGGTGGCAGTGATTATAACCGATACTTTCGGCCGAACATTTAGAAATGGCCAAACAAATGTTGCAATAGGCATAGCAGGAATAAACCCGATTAAGAGCTACATTGGAACATATGACATGTATGGCAGAAAATTGAGAGTAACTGAAATTGCAGTGGCAGATGAGATAGCTTCTGCGTCAGAGCTTGTAATGGGTAAGTCTGAAAGTACGCCCGTGGCTATAATCCGAGGCTATAACTTTGAAAAAACATCAAAGGCCTCCATCAAATCTCTACTTCGGGCAAAGGATCGAGATCTTTTCCGTTAGAAACTGTAACACTTAATATTATGATACTATATAATTTCAGCTGGTTCGTTACTATGAGTGATTCTGCTACCAAGTCAATTGACGTAAGGGGGCTTTACTGTCCTGAGCCAGTCTTCCGCACCAAGATGGAAGTCGAGCGCCTCAAGATTGGCGATACACTCAAGATAGTTGCAGATGACCCCGAGTCGGAGGAGGATATCTCTAGATGGGTTAATCGCAACGGTCACCAACTGATATCGTTAAATAAGAATGATAAAGATCTTGAATTCGTGATAAAGAAGGCGAAATAGAAGGGAGATGACGTTAGTTGGAAGGCCTGATGTTGTAGAACAAATTGGGCAGACTCCATTGGTTGAGCTTGGCTCGTTTTCTACCGAGAATGTCAAGCTGTATGCTAAATTAGAGTGGCATAACCCCTTTGGCTCTGTAAAGGATAGGGCTGCATACTGGATGATAAAACATGCAGAAAGGATGGGAACTTTGAAGAAAGATAAGAGCATTATTATTGAGCCTTCATCCGGCAACACTGGTATTGCGCTAGCAGGGATATCCTCTGCACTTGGCTACAAAGTAGAAATTGTTATCCCTGAAAAGGTAAGCGAAGAAACAAAAAATATTCTACGCAACCTGGGAGCAACCATTCATGAAACATCTGATGATTTATGCCCTCGAGTAGGCGCCGGCACGGATCAGAGTATTGCGCTTGCAAAGGCTATCTCAAAGCCAAGGCCTGATATTTACTACATGCCAAACCAGTATGATAACGACGCTAATTTCTTGTCTCATTATGAGAGCACTGGCCCTGAGATCTGGGAGCAGACAGACGGAACCGTGACTCACTTTGTTACTGGCTGTGGAACGGGGGGGACAATAACTGGCACTGGAACATTTCTAAAAGAAAAGAACAGAGACATCCGTGTTATCGCTATACAGGCACAAAAGAACCATCTTCTGCAGGGATTGCGAAACTTTGAAGAATCCGCGATCCCAGAGCTTTTCAAACGGCGCCTAGGTGTAGTAGACGAGTGGATGACTGCAACTAACAAGGATTCATTTGAAGCGGTAAGGCAGCTTGTGGAAAAGGAGACTATGCTTGTTGGTCCTTCGTCAGGATCTGTTATGACTTCAATGTTGAAGCTGGCGCATGACTTAGACTATGGTATTGTTGTTGGCATTTTCGCAGATGATGGCAGAAAATTCAGGAGCCTTTACCTACGGGAAAAAATCCTGACCGAGCAGGAATATGACAAGGCCCTTAAGAGTGCAAAATATCTGCCAAATGTGGCTTATTTATGACTTGAAGGCTAATCTTACCTGTATTACTCCATAGATTGCCTTCAAGACGTGAAGAACATGATGTATCTCATGACAAGACATATTCTCTGGGCATGAGTTGATAAGCCAGCTGGCACAACTTCTGCTCTCTGTAGAAAACACCACGCATGGTTATATTCTGCGATCTTTTCAACTATGTTTTACTTCAGAAAGCCACTTTTCTACATCAATTGCTGCCATGCAACCAAAACCTGCCGCAGTTACGGCCTGTCTGTATCTATGGTCATGAACATCTCCAGCTGCAAACACACCTTCAACGCTGGTCCTTGTGTGTTGCTTGAGGATGATATAGCCCTTATCGTCAAGCTCGAGTTGTCCATTGAAAATCGCAGTATTCGGCTCATGGCCTATTGCCACAAATAAGCCACCTGTTTCGATAAGTCTTTCCTTACCCGTATTGATGTCTTTGACTAGTACGGTTGAAATCTTATTGTTTCCCTTGATGTCTGCTACAACGTTATTCCAAATAAACTCAATCTTAGGGTTTTCAAGCGCCTTTTGCTGAAGGATCTTGCTAGCGCGCAATGAATCGCGTCTGTGAACTATTCTTACTGACCTACCAAACTTTGTAAGAAACGTTGCTTCTTCCATTGCAGTATCGCCGCCACCGACGACTACAATGTTTTCGCCTTTGAAGAATGGGCCATCGCAAGTCGCACAATATGAGACACCTCTGCCGCTAAATTGCTGCTCTGCAGGAATACCAAGCTTTCGGGGAGACGCGCCTGTGCAGACTAAGGTTGCTTCTGCAGTATACGTCTCAGCATGAGTTGTGATTGTAAAAGGTCTTTTCTTGAAGTCAACCTTGAGTACCTCGTCATCGACAATTACTGCGCCAAATCTTTCTGCTTGTTGGCGCATGTTCATCATCAACTCAGGTCCAAATATCCCGTTTGGAAAGCCAGGGTAATTTTCTACCTCACTCGTAGTCATAAGCTGGCCGCCAGGCAGAGTGCCTGATATGATGAGAGTTCCCAGATTGGCACGAGAGGTATAAATGCCGGCAGTATAGCCTGCGGGTCCAGAGCCAATTATAACTACGTCAAAGTGCTTCCGATCCCTAAAACTGCCTGATTGGCTGTCGGACAAATTACAAAGTGACAATTTCTACACCTCTTAATAATTCGTTCGGAACCCAGGTAAAAAATGAAAAATAACCTTACATGAAAGGCGAAATAAATCATAAGCTGAAACTAAATATAATGGACTCGAATAGCTAAAATCTTCTAGTTCGCTCTTGACTGACCTAAGAAAATTTATTTGCCATGTTTCTGTGATAGGGGCATAACATTCGTTTTTCAATCGTATGTATCAGATCCTCCTGCCAGTGTGCGTTAAATAGTCTACAATCTTTGTCAGCGCAAAAAGGTTCCCCTTCAGCAATAAAGAAGAATATCGCCTGCAGGGCATAATTTATGGATGCTGCAGTAATTTTTTTCTCATCATCATAGTCAATGAACCTTCCTGCAAATTTTTTCTTCAAATTAGCAACATCTTCTATCCTACTCACGAGCTGAGAAAGATAATATTCTCGTGGCTTTGCTATAGCCTCGACTATGCCCGTTGTAGAAATGATTGAAGGTGTGCCGCATATGACAGCACGACCATGATAGCGCCAGTCATCTTCGCTAAAGGTGCAAGGCAAAAGCGCAGTGAATATGATGTGGATATGATCTAGGCTCAGTTCTGAAATAGGTATCATTTCTGCAAATATCCTCTGCATAACAAATCCGTCATACAGCGGAATTTCTGACTTATTGATGCTATCGCTGCTGTCATGTCCTTGGTTTCGTTGTTTTTCGAAGGGCTGTTTGAGGTCTATTATTCTTGCCTGCTCTGCCATCTTATTCTCATGGGGGAAGGGCGGTCTGAAGTCTATCTTGTAGCTTGGAAAAACCTTGTCAATCTCCTCAGCTACTAGCTTGACATTAAGTGATGATATTGCTGAAACAGTCTGACGTCTTATGTGAATAAAGCGAGGCAAATCCAACTGTCAAGGAGACAAGGAAAAGTAATAATATAAAAAAGGTAACACTATTCAAATCGCAAGGCGACTAGGAATCATTCGAATATGTTGCAAAATGTGACGCCAATAAACCTATTGCTAACAATAACAAAACTACTTTCTTGTCTTAATTTAGCGCCATCTCGAAAATAGAGCCTGCATACTGGCATTGCATGATAATTAATATGGATTCTTGAAATTGCTCGAATGAATCGAACGCAAAAGAGGTGAAACAAATGTTTCCTAGCGCGAGATGAATTCAAGAGAATTAGAATTGCCATCCAGGACACTATTTTAAAGCTATCATGTGGAAGACTTGTATTTTCCTCTCAGGTTAGAGACGAAAGGCTTACATACCCTGAATTGGCAACATATAGACTTACAGGGGAGTGACATAGAACATGGCTC